>JAFMSA010000648.1 GCA_017353855.1 Alphaproteobacteria bacterium | reverse complement strand
GCCCAAAGATGCGCGGCGGTCTCGGCATCAATGAGCTGGGCGTTGACGCGGACCCGGCTGCCCGATCGACGGACGCTTCCCTCCAGCACGTAACGTACGCCCAGCTCGTAGCCGATCCACTTCGCGTCGACCTCTTGGTCCCGATAGGTCAACGCAGTATTACGCGAGATCACGAACACGTCCGGAAGCCGCGAGAGATCGGTCGTCACATCTTCGGTAATCCCATCAGCAAAATATTGCTGGTCCCGATCGTCACTCAGATTAGTGAAGGGAAGAACGACGATCGACAGACGCGGTCGCGGCTGCTCGCCGACTCGGGAACTTGGCGGAATACCGGGGTCCACATCGATGTCGAACGGTGTCACCGGGGCGACAAAGCGGTAACCACGCCCGGGGACGGTCTGGACGCAGCTGCCCCTATCCCCACGGCCTCGATCGAGGATGCGGCGCAGCGCTGAGATCTGGACGGTCAGATTGGCCTCCTCCACAGCCGAACCGTGCCAGACCAGGTCGATGATTTCGTATTTGGACACGAGCTTTCCCTGACGCTCAACGAGCAGCCCGAGCAAATCGAGCGCGCGCGCACCGATCGAGACCGCCGCCACATTGCCGTCCGCGTCCAGCCGAAAGAGTTCACGCTCGCTGCGATGAAGGCGGAAGCCTTCGAACAGGAATATATCGATCGAGTCATGCTGGTTCATGCGTTTGGGTCCAGGCAACCAGCTCGCACCCCGAGGGTAGCGATGTAGCGCAGGAAGGGCTAGCCCGACGGTTTGGAATCCCTTTGCAACGGTTTTGGAAGGTTTTGGATCGGTTTCGTAGAACCCGCCGTCCCATGTCTGTAATAGCGTTCGGTCTGAACCGGGTGGATTTGAGCACATCGTCAATGTGCGCGCGACGATCCATGCCCTGATCTGCATGTGCGATTGGCATGCCGGACCGCTCGTATGCCGGATCGAGACCAGCGTCCGTGTGCCAAGCGGCAGGAGGCTCTATGAACTCGATACCGCGTGCGTACCACTGGGGTGAGAGCCCGATCCGGGGCCTACATGGCCTGATTATTGGCGGCAGACGAGCGCTTTCTAAGCCGATACCAGCCGTTCAGCCGTGGTCGTGGAAGCCGCCCTTACTGCGCGGTTGCAGTCGTTCAGATGCCATAGGCGCACATTCGGGGAGAAAGCCATGACTGCGGCCCGTCTCACGCTTGTGGCCCTTTTCTGGGTGGCGCTCGCGTTAAATGCCGCCTGGGCCGAGCCGAGCATCTATCCGACCGGGGTCACGCGCTACGATCCTGCGAAGGCCTATGGCACCTTCATCCTGTTCAGCGGCGGCGACGGCAAGACACGTCTCGTCGACATGGACGGGCGCGAGGTGCATCGTTGGAACTATCCCGGCTTTCCGAGCGGCATCCTCGATCCGGCGCTGACCGGCGGCAAGCGCGGCCATGTCATGCTCGAGCTTTCGATGATGAAGAAGGACGACCCGGCGATGGCGAAGGGCCTGCCCCTAATCGACCACGACAAGTCCTTGGCAGAGCTCGATTGGAAGGCCAAGGCGGTGTGGCAATGGGGGGCCAACGCGCCGGGCGGCGCGGCGCAGCAGCACCACGACTGGGCGCGGCTCCCGAACGGGAATACGTTGGTGCTGTCGGTAGTAGTGCATCCCCTGCCGGGATTCGCGTTGCCGAAGGTGGTGGACGATGCAATCTATGAGGTGACGCCCAAAGGCGACATCGTCTGGCGCTGGGTCGCGGGTGACCATCTCGACGAATTCGGCTGGACGCCGGAGGAGCTGGCCCTCGTCCGCAAGACTAAGGCGATCAGCTATCTCCACATCAACAATATGAAGCCAGTCGGCTCGAACCACTGGTTCAGGGCGGGCGATGCGCGCTTCAATCCCGACAACATCGTCATCGGCTCGCGCGACGCTAATTTCATCGCCATTATCGACAAGGCAACGGCAAAGATCGTGTGGCGGCTCGGCCCCGACTATCCGCCTGTGGCACCCGGCCCGCGCAAGCTGCCGGCGCCCGTCGACCAGATCAGCGGTCAGCACGATCCGCAGATCATACCCGAGAGCCTGCCGGGCGCGGGCAACCTGCTCGTCTTCGATGACCAGGGAGCAGCGGGCTATCCGCCGGCCAAGCTCAATTACGCCGGCGGCTCGCGTATCCTCGAGATCGATCCGGTGAAGGAGCAGATCGTCTGGGAATATAGCGCCAGCGACATCGACCGGCCGGAGTGGACGTTTTACAGTTCTTTTATCGGTAACGTGCGGCGGCTTCTCAACGGAAACACGTTCATCGCCGAGGGCATGAACGGGCGCTTCTTCCAAGTGACTCCTGCGGGCGAGATCGTGTGGGAATATGTGAGCCCCTATTTCGGCGAGGCTCCGATCGGCCCGGGCAGGAAGCAGGTAGTGACCAACTGGGTCTATCGTGCGCAGCCGGTCCCGTACGACTGGGTTCCCGCCGGCACGCCCCATGGCGAGCATGCCGTCGTGCCGCCAGACTTGACGAGCTTCCATCTGCCGGCGCAGCGTTCGGATTCGGACTGCTCGAAATTCTTCCGTTGTCCGGGTGTTAGCGACGATCGGCGAACCCAATCCCGGCGTAGGATAGGCGAAGGAGTTCGCCTTTAACCGAAAGTCTCGGCGCATCTCCGTCGTTGCTGTGCGTTCCGGCTAAGGTTCGTCCGTTCGCCCAACCGACAGCGGACGCTCAGCCTGGCCAGCCGGAACCGCCCTTCGTGCCCCATAGCCGAGAGGCTCTCGGCAGCATGAATAAAGTGCGGTTAAGCCGGCCGTGAGGGAGGGGCCGATCATACCAAAGCTCGTATGGCGACCGAGCCCTGGAGATGCGTCGCCTTGCCGATCCTACGAACCCGTGTAGGATGCCACGGACGCAGGCAGTGCGCGCGGCGAAATGCAGCTACAGGGTAAGGCGACGGGGGGAAGGGACTTGAAAACGGGGTGGGAGGTCGGCAATCCCCCGAGCGGTTGATGCCGCGCTAGCGCAGCATGACTGAAGCGGCGATTGTCCTGAGGCCAGTGCCGCAGCGCACGCTGCGGCAGCGGCTGACTAGCCTCGGCGGAAACCTGTTCCCGTTTGCGGTGGTCGGCGCGATGTGGGAGATCGTCGCCCATGCAGGTGTATTCCC
>JAFMSA010000647.1:284-3163 GCA_017353855.1 Alphaproteobacteria bacterium | reverse complement strand
ACGCTGCCGGTTGATATCTCGTATGCCGCCCATGTCCAGATCACACGCGTTGACCCCGAGATCTTCATTCCGCCGCATCCGGGAGATCAGGTGCGAGTGGTGCGCGGCGAAGAATTCGAACGCGCACTCGCCTTCGACCGGATGCAGCACCGATTGCCGGTCGGCCTCACCCGGACCGGTGAGGTCGTGTACGCCAATCTTGAATTTCTCGACGGAACCCGGGGGGCACATGCCTCCATTAGCGGCGTCTCCGGGGTCGCGACCAAAACCTCCTATGCGAGCTTTCTGCTGTATGCCCTCTTCTGCTCGCAAGCACTCGGGCCCGAGGCTGTCAATTCCAAGGCCTTAATCTTCAACGTCAAGGGCGAGGATCTGCTTTGGCTTGACCGTCCCAATCGGCTGCTAGATGACGAGGCGCGAGGGCAATACGCGCGCCTCGGCCTGCCGGTGGGGGCATTCCGAAGTGTCGGCCTTTACGCACCGGCGCGTCGAGGGAGCGGGGCGCCGATGCCCGACACCGGCGGACGGCAGGAGGGCATCAGGCCTTACCTATGGACGCTGCGCGAGTTTGCCCGCGACCGCCTGCTGAGCTTTGCCTTCACCGAAGCGGATGCAAATCGCGGGCAGCTGTCGTTTGTGATTGTCAGGGTGGAACGTGAGTTGGCGCGCGCCGCCGCTCAAGGGGGTGCCCAAGACCCGGCTATCGAGATCGATGGCCAGCGCCTCGCAGATTTCGACCAGCTCGTCGATTTTCTCGACGGTGATGCGCTCGACCGGCTGATGCGGGGCCCGGTCGCTCCGGGGACGCTCGACGCGTTCCGGCGGCGCCTCCATGCGGCGGCACAGCACATGGGCCATCTGGTGCGCGGCAGTGAGGCGGCGCGCGGAGCGATCCGGTGGGAGGAGCACCAGGTCACCGTCGTCGATATCCATACCCTGCATTCGATCGCTCAGACTTTCGTCGTCGGCGCCTTGCTGAAGCGGATGATGGAGGAGAAGGAAAAGCGCGGGACGGCGCGGCCCCTCGTGTTCGTGGTGCTGGACGAGCTGAACAAGTACGCTCCGCGCGAGGGTTCGAGCCCGATCTGCGACGTGATCCTCGACATCGCCGAGCGCGGCCGTTCGCTCGGCGTCTCGCTGTTCGGGGCGCAACAGACGGCCAGCGAGATCGAGCGACGGGTAGTCGCCAATGCGGCGTTGAAGGTCGTGGGTCGCCTCGATGCAGCCGAGGCGGAACGCAGCGAGTATGGCTTTCTGACGCGAGTCGCACGTCTGCGAGCGACGATGCTGCAGCCCGGCACGATGATCGTGGCGCAGCCGGAGATCCCCACGCCGATCTTGCTGCGTTTCCCGTTTCCCGCTTGGGCGACGCGGCAAAGCGAGGCCGTTCCAATCGTTGAAGGGCGCGACCCCTTCGCCCGTATCGCGGAGTAGACCATGCTGATCGTCCATACTAGCGATTGGCACGCAGGACGGCTGTGGAAGGGGATTGACCGGTTGCCCGAGCTCGAAACCGTGCTGGAAGGCCTTGGCGACTTCATTGAGCGCGAGCGGGTCGATCTGCTGTTAATGTCCGGCGATGTTTTCGACAGTCGCGGGCCGTCCGCCGCGGCCGAGCGCGCCGTATTTCGGTTTTTCCGGCGCGTCGGTAAGGCCGGTACGAAAACCGCGGTCATTGCCGGCAATCATGACGATCCCGCGCGGCTGGAAGCTTGGGGCACGCTCGCCGAGCTCGTCGACGTCGCTACGCTCGCGCGGCCCCGCCCGGCCGATCGCGGCGGTGTCACCGAGTTCGTCGTGCGCTCCGGCGAACACGCTGTCATCGCCGCCATTCCGTTTGCAAAGGCTTCGGACCTCGTCAGCGCGATGGAACTTGCGGAAGACGACACGCTTGCGCATCAGCGCTACGCCGAGCAGATGCGTGGAATTGTCGACCATTTGGCGACGCGTTTCCGGCCGGGTGCCATAAACCTGCTGATGGCGCACACGCATCTCGACAATGCGCTGCTTGCCGGCTCCGAACGGCAAGTTCATATCGGCGAAGAATGGGCGATCACGGCACAGTCGCTGCCGTCATCTGCCCATTACGTGGCTTTGGGGCATATACACCGGCCGCAGCCGATTGCGGCTGCCCCGGCACCCGCTTATTATGCCGGCTCGCCGCTCCAGCTCGATTTCGGTGAGGTCGGCGAAGAAAAGTCGTTTGTCGTGATCCGCGCCGAGCCCGGCCGGCCCGCCAGGATAGAGCGAGTGCCGTATGCCGGCGGCAAGGCGTTGTGCGAAATTCGCATGACGTTGGCGGAGCTCGAACGTGAGGCCGACCGCTTGCGTGGTTCAGGATGGTTGCGGGTAAGGGTCCCGCTCGATGCTCCGGATTTTGACCTCAACCGCAAGGTGCGCCAGCTATTGGGGCCCGCCGTGGTCTCGGTCGATTACGAGTTGCCGGCCCGCGAGGATGCGACCCCGCAGGTAAGCCGAAGCGGCCTCGGACCCAGCGATTTGTTTGCGCTCTACTACCGTCGAAACCGCGAAACCGAGCCCGAGGCGCCTGTGATGGCCGCATTCAATGCCCTCCTTGGGGAGGCTGTCGAGACGCCGGAATGAGACCCCTGAAGCTGCGGCTCGAAAACTTCGCCAGCTTCCGCGGCAAAGCCGTAGAGCTCGATTTCACGCCACTCGAATTGTTCGCGATTGCGGGCCCGACCGGCGCCGGCAAGTCGAGCCTGCTCGATGGGATCATTTTCGCGCTTTACGGAAGAGTGCCGCGGATCGGCGGCCGCGGTGCCGCTGAAATGATCTCGCTCGGCGCCGACCGAATGTCGATCACCTTCGACTTTCGCGTTGGCGCCGACACATATCGGGTGACACGCGTAGCGCGA
>JAFMSA010000647.1:0-274 GCA_017353855.1 Alphaproteobacteria bacterium | reverse complement strand
GGCTCAGCTGGAACAGCTCGGGGCGAACGGCGAGGCACGGCCGCTCAAGGACGGCGTGCGCGACGTCGACGAGGAAGTGACCCGTATTGTCGGACTATCGCTTGATGCCTTCACACAGGCGGTGGTGCTGCCTCAGGGCGAGTTCCAGCGGTTTCTGAAAAGCGCACCACGCGATCGGCGCGAAATACTGACCCGGATTTTGAGGCTGCGGATATACGATCGGATGCGCGAGCTCGCTTCTAATCGAGCTTCCGGTCTGTCCCAGGCTATTGCG
>JAFMSA010000646.1 GCA_017353855.1 Alphaproteobacteria bacterium | reverse complement strand
AGGCTGGTCTAGCATGGCTCTGGTTCCTTCTGTTCTTGCCGGCCCGGCCGGTCATTGCGACCCGGACGGCCCCGCGCCGGTCGCCCACGGGCTTTGTCAAATGGGGCCCGCGCTTCGGGGCGACGCGGCAATGACGATTTGATCAGACCACGTCTCGGGCGCGCAGATCGGCAATCGCGGCGTCATTGTAGCCGAGCCCGCGCAGCACCTCGTCTGTGTGCTGACCGAGATCCGGTGTCGGCCGCAGCTTCCCGGGTTCTTGCGTGCGCGTCATATTGATCGCCTGACCGACCACCTTGATCGGGCCGAGCCGCGGATGATCGATCGGGCGCGCCATTTCAAGGTGCTGCACCTGCGGATCGGCGAATGTCTGGTCGATCGTGTAGACAGGACCGCACGGCACGCCGACCTCGTTCATCAGCTCGATCCAATGACTGCTCGGGCGGCGCCTGGTGATCTCGGCGATCCTTTCGTTGAGCGCCTTGCGGTTCTTCGAGCGCTGCGGTCCGGTTGCGTAATCCGGATCGTCGAGCAATGACATCGCATCGGCCGCCTCGCAGAAGCGACGAAACATATGGTCGCCCGAGGCAGCGATGTTGATCTGTCCATCCGAGGTCGGGAACAGCCCGGTCGGGATTCCGGTCGGATGGTCGTTGCCGGCTTGTTTGGCGACCTCGCGGGCGATGAGCCAGCGCGAAGCCTGGAAATCGAGCATAAAAACCTGCGCCTCGAGCAGCGAGGTATGGACCCACTGCCCTTCGCCGCTCGACTCGCGCTCGATCAGAGCCATCAGGATAGCCTGAGCAAGCAGCAAGCCGGCGCAGAGATCGTCGATCGGAATTCCGACCCGCACCGGCCCCTGGCCCGGCAGGCCGGTAATGGACATCAGTCCGCCCATGCCCTGGGCGATCTGGTCGACCCCCGGGCGCTTGGCGTACGGCCCGGTTTGGCCGAAACCGGAAATGCTGCCATAGACGATGCGCGGATTGACCTGTCGCACCGACTCGTAATCGACGCCAAGCCGATGCTTAACGCTAGCGCGGAAGTTCTCGACAATGACGTCGGCCTTCTCCGCCAGTTTGAAAAAAATCGCCTTCCCCTCCTGGGTCTTCAGGTTGAGGGTCAGGCCGCGTTTGTTGCGATGCAGGTTCTGGAAATCGAAACCCTCGCGCCGCGACCCGGTGACATCGCCCTTCGAATCCCCGGGCGGCTCGATCTTGATGACGTTGGCGCCCCAATCGGCGAGCTGACGAACCGCCGTCGGCCCGGCGCGGGCATGGGTCAGGTCAAGAACGGTGAAGCGGGCGAGAGGCAGGGATCCGATACTCACGATGAGGTTCCTCCGAGTGGGAATAAACCTGTGACGAACTTACACCGCCGGGTAGCGCAACGGTAAAGTTTCAATGCCGAGGCCGCACCGAAAGCAGGTACTTTCGGCGCTCCGGGATCCGGTTTGCGTGGAACCCAACGCCGGCGGCCTAGCCGGAATCGTCCGATTCCGGCCGTGGGCCGAGATAGCGCGCGCGGGGACGGATCAGGATCTCGCTCTCGTATTGCTCGATCGCATGGGCGATCCAGCCGACCGTGCGGCCGATGATGAACAAGCCCAGCCCGGCAGTGCGGGGAAGTCCCAATCCGGTCGCCACCGCTGCGAGCGCAAAGTCGACATTGGGCTGACGCCCGGTTAAGCGAAACCCGATCCCGGCGGCGGTCTGCGCCAGAGCACAGGTTTCGGGCAAGGCTTGTGCGAGGGCGGCGAGGATCGCCGCCGCCCGCGGATCGCCCCCGGGATAGAGTGGATGGCCGAACCCCGGAAGACGCTCGCCACGCGCCAGCCGGCCGGCCATCACCGCCATCGGGTCGCCCTCCTCGAGCAGCTCGCACAGCAAGCCTTCGGCGCGGGCCGTCTCGCCGCCGTGGCGACGGCCCGAGAGCGCGCTGATTGCCGCCGAGACAACCGCATAGGGAGTAGCTCCGGTCGAGGCGACGCAACGTGCGACGAAGGTCGACGGGTTAAGTTCGTGATCGGCGATCAGCACCAGGCAGCGGCGGAGGAGGTCGGCTTCCGGCTCTCGTAATTTCCACGCGGCGGCAAGTCGACGATGAGTGGCCTCGCGCGACGGCAACGTGGAGGCGACACAATCGACCAGCTCGCGCAAGATCCTGCGACCGGTGCGGGCCACCCGCGGCCAAGTCAGTTCGAATTCCGGGAGGTCCTCGTCGCCGAGCGCGGCGAGCCGGGATTGGCAGCGCTGGATCAGGCCCATCTCTGTCGCCGGCCGGCTCGGCCTGGTCGGCGCGCCGGACTGGGTGACGGACTCGTCGAGCCATAAGAGGCTCGCGATATCCTCGAGGGTGGCCCAATCGGAAAGGCGAACGGCGTCTTTCCCGCGATAGTAGAGGTGCCCGCCCTCAATCAGGCAGAGCGACGAACCGATCACCGGCATCAACGCTTCCGGGTCGGGATGTTGAAGCGGCGTCGCCCCCGAGCGGAGGTTAACAAGGGCCTCGATGTCCTGGACCCGGTAACGCCGTTCCCGTGTGCCCGGGATGACCACCGAGCGCAACCGTCCGCGGCTGACGTAAGCGTAAAGCGTATCGAGCTTGACACCGAGCCGGGCAGCGGCCTGGCGCGCGCTCAGCAGCGTCGAATGCGGACTATTCATTGATTCCCGAATCAAGGTTGACACCGAATAGGGGCACCTATGTAGTGAGATCTCCAGCTTGGAGGAGGCCTATGAGTGCGATCGACAATCATCAGGCGGCCGAAATCATTTTCGAGCGGAGCAATGCGCGGGCCAGGCTGCCGATACTACACCCCAAGATCGGCGCGCCGATGGTCGATGTCCGGCACCTCTACCACGACACCGGATGCCTGACTTACGACCCGGCTCTGGGCGAGACCGGGATTTGCCGCTCGCGCATCACCTATGTGGACGGCGACAAAGGAATACTGCTCTATCGCGGCTATCCGATCGCCGAGCTCGTCGAGCAATGCAGCTATCTCGAGATTTGCTGGTTGCTGCTCAACGGTGAACTGCCAAGCGCGGGCGAACTCGCCACCCTCACACACGCCATAACCCGTCACGCACGGGTCAACGAGCAATTGCTTGCGATTTACGGCGGGTTTCGCCGCGACTCCCACCCGATGGCGGTGATGTGCGGCGTCGTG
>JAFMSA010000645.1 GCA_017353855.1 Alphaproteobacteria bacterium | reverse complement strand
TGATCAATCTCGAGATAGTCCGGAACGTCACGCTCGCCGGACATGCTCGCCTCGAGCACGATAGCGAGCTGCTTTGCCTTTGCCGTCAGCTCGATCGTGTCGCCGTCCCGCACCGTGTAGGAAGGGATATTGACGCGGCGCCCGTTGACCAGAACATGCTGGTGATTGACGAGCTGGCGCGCCGCAAACGGTGTGGGCATGAATTTCATGCGATAGACGACCGCGTCGAGCCGCCGTTCGAGCAGCTCAATCAGGTTGTCGCCGGTATCGCCGCGCCGGCGCACGGCCTCTTCGTAGAGGCGACGGAACTGCTTCTCTCCGATATTGGCGTAATACCCCTTGAGCTTCTGCTTGGCCGCGAGCTGGGTACCGAAATCAGAGGGCTTCTTGCGTCGCTGGCCGTGCTGGCCCGGACCGTATTCGCGACGATTGATCGGGCTCTTAGGGCGGCCCCACAAATTCACCTGGAGGCGCCGGTTGATCTTGTATTTCGGTTCCTGACGCTTGCTGCTCATGCGCTCGAAGCCTTGTTGGAAGGCAAGAAATATAGTGGGCACGGCGGCGAAGTCAAATCCAGGCCTTGTCCGCGTTGCCCTCGTCTTCGCCCGCTGCGCGCCCGAGGGGTGAGGGAGCGGACATCCCGCGCCCCCGCTCGCCCAAGAGGAAGGGACGAAGGGCTACTCCGCGGCGGCGCGCCCGGCGCGCCTGCGGTCGTTGGGATCGCGCAGGCGCTTGCGCAGCCGGAGCGATTTGGGGGTGACTTCGACAAGCTCGTCATCGGCGATGTATGCGATCGCCTGCTCCAGCGTCATGATCTGCGGCGGGGTCAGCCGCACCGCCTCGTCTTTTGCGGTCGTGCGAATATTGCTGAGCTGCTTGCCCTTGATCGGGTTGACGTCGAGGTCGTTGCCGCGGCTGTGGGCGCCGATGATCATTCCCTGATAGACCTGCGCGCCCGGCTCCACAAACATCGCCCCGCGCTCCTCGAGATTCCATAAGGCGTAGGCGACGGCGCAGCCGTTCGCGTTGGACACGAGCACGCCGTTACGGCGCCCCTCGATTGGCCCCTTGTGGGGCACATAGCCGCGGAACAGCCTGCTCATCACCCCGGTGCCCCGGGTGTCGGCGAGGAATTCCCCCTGATAGCCGATCAGGCCACGCGTCGGCCCGATGAACGAAAGCCGCAACTTGTCGCCGCCGGAAGGCCGCATCTCCTGCATTTCCGCCTTGCGTCGGCTCATCCTGTCGATAACGGTCCCGGCGAACTCCTCGTCGACATCAACGACGACTTCTTCGACCGGCTCGAGCCGCCGGCCGGTCGCCGGGTCAGTCTGGAACAGCACCCGCGGGCGCGAGATCGACAACTCGAAACCCTCGCGGCGCATCGTTTCGATCAGCACGCCTAGCTGCAATTCGCCGCGCCCGGCGAGCTCGAATGCGTCCCGCTCGCTGCTCTCCTGCACGCGGATTGCGACGTTGCCCTCGGCTTCCCGCGACAAGCGCTCCCCGATCATGCGCGAGGTCACCTTCGTGCCTTCGCGGCCGGCAAGCGGGCTGTCATTGACAGAAAGCGTGATCGCCAGAGTCGGCGGATCGACCGGGTCGGCGGCGAGCGGTGTCGTAACCTCCGGCGCGCAGATCGTATCGGCAACCGTCGTCAACGCTAGACCCGCAACCGCGATGATATCGCCCGCCAGCGCCTCCTCGATAGGGCGTCTCTCAAGACCGCGGAACGCCTGCAATTTAGTCAGCCGTGCTTGCTCGATCACCTGGCCCTCGGGGCTGAGGGATTTGACCGTCATATTGAGGCGCGCCGCTCCCGAATGGATCCGGCCGGTCAAGATGCGGCCGAGATAAGGGTCATATTCGAGGGTCGTCGCCAGCATCGAGAATGCTGCGCCGGGCTCGGCGCTCGGGGGTGCGACGTGCGAGAGGATTAGCTCGAAGAGAGGCGAGAGATCCTCGTGCGGCTCATCGAAGTCGGTTACCGCCCAGCCGTGTCGGCCGGACGCGAAAACGGTCGGAAAGTCGAGCTGTGCCTCCGTCGCGTCGAGCGTTGCGAACAGATCGAAAATCTCGTTGTGGACCTCCCGGGGGCGGGCGTCCGGTCGGTCGACCTTGTTGATCACAACAATCGGCCGCAGACCTTGAGCCAACGCCTTGCCGACGACGAATTTGGTCTGCGGCATCGGCCCCTCGGCGGCGTCGACCAGCACAAGGACGCCGTCCACCATGCCGAGGATGCGTTCGACCTCGCCGCCGAAATCCGCGTGCCCGGGGGTGTCGACAATGTTGATCCGCACATCCCGCCAAACGACCGAGGTGCATTTCGCGAGGATCGTGATGCCGCGCTCGCGCTCCAGCTCGTTTGAATCGAGCGCGCGCTCGGCGACCTGCTGGTTGGCGCGGAACGCCCCGCTCTGACGCAGCATAGCGTCGACCAAGGTCGTCTTGCCGTGGTCGACATGGGCGATGATCGCGATGTTGCGGATCGTCATTCGTACGAAACCTGAACCGCGCCCTCCAACGGCGCGGACGCGGTCAGGCGTGGCGCATTTGCGCAACGAGCTCTGCGAGCTTGACCTCCGGCCGAGCGCCGACATGGCTAATAATTTCGGCAGCGCACAAACTGCCGATCTCGCCGCAATTGGGAAGCGGCAGTTCGCGGGTCAAGCCATAGAGAAAGCCGCTGGCGTAGAGGTCGCCCGCCCCGGTGGTGTCGACGACGCGTGCGACCGGTATGGCCGCGACGCGATGCGTCTGGTTCGAGGCCAGGATAACGCTGCCGGCAGCACTGCGGGTCAAAGCCGCGATTTCGACATGTCCGCGTACGGCGGCGGCGGCCGCGTCGAAGTCATGCGTCTGGTAAAGCGAGCAGATCTCGGCTTCGTTGGCGAAGAGTATGTCGATATGGCCATCGACGAGGTCGCGAAACGCCGCGCGGTGACGCTCCACGCAGAAGGGATCAGAAAGGCTGAGCGCTACCCGACGTCCGGCCGCGTGCGCGACCGCGGCGGCTTTCCGGAAAGCCTCCTGAGCCTGTGGCGGATCGAAGAGATAGCCCTCCAGATAGACGATGCGGGCGGCCGCCACGGTCTCGGGGTCGATGTCGGTCGGAGCGAGGTCCACGCAGGCGCCGAGATAGGTGCTCATCGTCCGCTGGCCGTCGGGG
>JAFMSA010000116.1 GCA_017353855.1 Alphaproteobacteria bacterium | reverse complement strand
GGCACCGCACCTCGAACCGCCTCACCGTGTAGCACCCGGTTCGATCATGCAGATCGATACCGCGACACGGCGCAATCTCGAGCTAGTGACGACGTTGTCCGGCGAGCGTAGGGGCAGTCTGCTTGCGACGATCGATCGGACGGTCACTGCAGCAGGAGCCCGCCTCCTCACCGAACACCTTGCCGCACCGCTCACCGAACTGGCGGCGATCGCGGAACGCCTCGATGCGGTGCAGTTCTTTGTCGACCGTCCCGAAGCGTGCGCCGAGCTGCGCGACCGGCTGAAAGGTTGCCCGGACATTGAGCGGGCGTTGACGCGGCTGAGGCTCGGGCGCGGCGGCCCGCGCGACCTCGCCGCACTGCGCCAGTCACTGGGCGTGACCGCCTCATTGCGGTCAATGCTTGGCCAGCCGGGGCTGGTGCCGTTGCCGGCGCGGCTGACCGAAGCGCGACGCCGGCTCGGCGAGCACAGCCACCTGGTCGACCGCCTCGGGCGCGCGCTCGGCGCCGAACTGCCGATGTCCGCTCGCGACGGCGGGTTCATCGCTGCCGGATATTCTGAAGAGCTCGACGAGTGGCGCAGACTGCGCGACGAGAGCCGCCGGATGATCGCCGCACTGCAGGCGCGCTACGCAGCGGAGACTGCGATCGGCGCATTGAAGATCCGGCATAACAACGTGATCGGCTATTACATCGAAGTTTCGGCGAGCCACGCCGATAAGCTCGGGCCGGAGTTTATCCATCGCCAGACTATGGCGGGAGCGCAGCGCTACACGACGGCCGAACTCGCCGAGTTTGCAACCAAGATCGCCAGCGCCGCCGAGCGCACGTTGGCGCTGGAACTGCGGCTCTATGAGGACCTCGTCGCCGAGGTGATGGCGCGCCGTGCCGAGATCGCCGCCGCGGCGGCGGCACTCGCCAGTCTCGATCTTGCGGCGGCGCTTGCCGCGCTCGCAACTGAGGCGCAATGGGTGCGGCCGGTTATCGAGGAGAGCACGGCCTTCGAGGTCAATGGCGGCCGCCATGCGACAGTCGAGGCAGCGCTTGCCGCTTCCGGCAATGCCGGCGGGTTTGTCGCCAATGACTGCCGCCTGGCGGACAACCGCATCTGGCTCGTCACCGGACCCAACATGGCTGGCAAGAGCACGTTTCTGCGGCAGAACGCGCTGATCGCGATTTTGGCGCAGATCGGCTCCTATGTGCCCGCCCGCTCGGCGACAATCGGCATTGTCGACCGCCTCTTCAGCCGGGTGGGCGCGGCTGACGATCTGGCGCGCGGTCGTTCGACCTTTATGGTCGAGATGGTCGAGACTGCCGCGATCCTGAACCAGGCGGGCCCTCGCGCTTTTGTCATTCTCGACGAGATCGGTCGCGGTACGGCGACTTTCGACGGACTGTCCATCGCCTGGGCGGCCCTCGAGCATCTCCACGAGGTGAACCGCTGCCGTACCTTGTTCGCGACGCATTACCACGAACTGACCGCACTCGCCGCAAAGCTCACGGCACTCGACTGCCACACGATGCGGGTCAAGGAATGGAAGGGCGACGTCGTCTTTCTCCACGAGGTCGGCCCCGGCGCCGCCGATCGCTCCTACGGCATTCACGTAGCCAAGCTCGCCGGTTTGCCGAAGAGTGTCACGCAGCGTGCCGCCGAGGTGTTGGGGGCGCTCGAAAAGGGCGAGCATAGCGGGGCCCTCACGCGGCTGGCCGACGACCTTCCGTTATTCAGCGCTGCCCGCCGCCGCGCCGACCCGCCGCCGCGCGCGTCGGCCGCCGAGGAGCTACTGGAAAAGGTAAGTCCCGACGAACTCACCCCACGCGAGGCGCTCGACCTCGTCTATCGGCTCAAGGGACTGACCGCAAAGTAAGCGCCCACAGCGGTGCTCGGCGCTTCACGCGATTTCATGTTGTCGGCGGTCCTGGCCCAGACTTTCAGATTTTTCTCGATACCGGGATGGCCGCTCACCTGTCAGACCGCATCGGCCGCAAGCGCATGTCTGTGATCGGGTCGATC
Source organism: Alphaproteobacteria bacterium (assembly GCA_017353855.1). GTDB lineage: Bacteria > Pseudomonadota > Alphaproteobacteria > ATCC43930 > CGMCC-115725 > AP-15. The sequence continues at coordinate 7,413 of JAFMSA010000116.1, read as the reverse complement.
TTCGTCCGGATCCTCAGCTTTATTTACTTGACGTTGCTCGGCACCAACCGCCGGCCTTTCATTTGCGAGCGCACGGTCTTTGCTTCCGGCCACGACGGGTTACGGCCCGCCGGCGGCGCTGAAGCTGCACTCCCAGAGGCTGCGCTCCAGTGGCATCTGCTCATCTGCTCGGCTAACAGCTCGCGTCGATTGCCGCCGGCTGCTCCTCGCGGCCCATCACGACGATATTGTTTGCAGCCTATATTTCGAGCTTTCCAATCGCGCTTTGCATTTGCATTCTCGGCTGTGCGATTATAAGGATAGCCGCCGCGATGCTGACGGACTACACCAGCAAAGGCATCTCGGCCGAATAGGGCCGGGTGTGATCCTCGCACGAGGGCCTCAGAACCGGCAGGTGCCGGAATAGTGAGCGCCAACCTCCCGAGATCAAGCGATCGTCGCTGCCTCTTCGCATTGAGCGTCGCAATGACGACAAACCGATCGCTCGAACTGCTCGATCAGGACGCTAAAGCTAAAGCTAAACAGTGATCAAACCGGCGAGGATGATCGCGCGAGGCTCCTCTCGCCAGGGGCATTCCACATGCCCGAATCCCGCCTGACGCAGCGCCGCCAAATGTGGCTCGACACCTTCGACAAACCGGTCGCAATTGAGGAACCATCCACCCGGACCCACGAGATTGCGGATTGCGCGGTAACACGCGAAGATCTTCTCCTCGTCGCGCAAGTTGTGGAGAGCGATGGCCGACACCACGAGATCGAAGGGTCCGCCCACTTGGTGCGGCCATGACGGGTCGAGCAGGTCGCACAGTACATAGCGTAACCGGTCCGAACGACCTGCGAGGCGCTGGCGCGAGCGCTCAAGCATCGGCCGTGAGTAATCCTGCAACGTAACCCGCGCCGCCGGAAATCGCGTCAGCAGCTCTTCGGTAACCACACCATATCCGGCACCCACATCCAATACCTGCAACTCCGATTCGCGTGGATATGGCGCAAGCGACAACATTTGCCGCAAGAGCGGCCGGCGCTCCGGATCGCGCGCCGCGTCCCTGCTAATCCATTCCGCAACATACTCGGGCGAGTGCCAGTCGTGCGGATATAAGCTGAAGCCCTTGGTTTCGGTGACCATCGAACAAGACCTCCCCGAGCGATCCTGAGCCGGTAGCTCAGCATAGCCAAGTGTCAGCTTCATCGGAGGGAGAATCTCTCGACATGCCCAGGAGGAGATGATTAACCTGAAGGCCATGTTCGCTCTATGTTCTGTCAATGCTCCCTACGCCACTCGCTGGGCAGCTTTGGGGCTACGCTTGCGCGAGCCAATCCGTCTCGGCCGAGGTCGCCCATGTCGTTAGAAGCGCTCTGGGCCGTTACCCTCGCGGTTTCGATCACTAGTGCGCTGCTCGGGCTCGTGATCATCCTGCGTCTGGTCCGGCGCGGTCCGGCCTCGCAGCAGCAAAGCCTCGAAGCTTCGCTTGTCCGGCTCGAGCAGCGCCTGCGGGACGAGCTCGCGCGCGGGCGCCACGAGAACGCGGCCGGATCCAAGCTGATGCGGGAAGAGGCCGGCACGAATGCGAGGGCACTGCGGCAAGAGGTGGGGCTCACTCTAAAGCAGCTGGGGGAGCAGCTCGGCGCGGCGGTGACCGAACTGCGCCATGGGGTCGAAGGACAGCTGGATGCGCTCCGTCGCGAAAACACCGAAAAGCTCGAGCAGGTTCGGCAGACCGTCGATGAAAAGCTCCAGGGCACGCTTGAGCAGCGGCTCGGCGCTTCCTTCAGGCTGGTCAATGAGTCGCTGACAAGGGTTCACGAAAGCGTCGGCGAAATGCAGGCACTCGCGACCGGCGTCGGCGATCTGAAGCGGATCCTCACCAATGTCAAATCGCGAGGCACTTGGGGCGAAGTGGCGCTCGGCAACATCCTCGAGGAGATCCTGTCGCCCGACCAATACGCGCGCAATGTCGAGGTGCGACCAGGCAGCAATCTGCGGGTCGAGTATGCGATCAAGCTTCCCGGCGACGGCGAGACGCTGCTCTGGCTGCCCATCGACGCGAAATATCCCACGGAGGATTACGACCGGCTTGTCGAGGCGACCGAGCGCGGCGATCTCGCCGCGGCCGATACTGCGCTGCGCGGGATCGAAGCCCGCATGCGCGGCGCTGCCAAAGATATCTGCGGCAAATACTTGGCACCACCGCATAGCACCGATTTCGCCGTGATGTTCGTACCGACCGAAGGACTCTTCGCCGAGATCGTCAGGCGGCCCGGACTGGTCGATTGGCTGCAGCGCGAATGTCATGTCATGGTAGCAGGCCCGACGACACTCGTATCTTTGCTTACCTCGCTGAGGATGGGCTTCCGGACCCTGGCGATCCAGCAGCGCTCGAGCGAGGTGTGGAAAGTCCTCTCCGCGGTCAAGAGCGAGTTCGCGAAATTCGGCGGCATCCTCGACAAAGTGCGCAAGAGGCTCGATGAGGCCCAGAATGTCGTCGAAGAGGCAGGCGTCCGGCGCCGCGCAATGGACCGAAAACTGCGGGGTGTCGAAGCCCTGCCGGAGGCGGAGGCGAGCGCGCTTCTCGAGCTCCAGACGCTCGCGCCCGGCGAAGACGCGCGTGAGGCGGCCGAGTAGTCCCGCCATGCTCCTGCTGGGCCGGGCGGGAAGGCGCCGGCTGAGCGGCGGCCAGTTCGAGCAAGGCGAGGTCTGTGGGAGCGGCAGTTATCAGAATCGCGGATTGGGTCATTGCCTGGGAAAAGGCTGATCGAAATCACGTCCACCGCCGCGAGGTCGATATCGCGTTCGTGGACGACATGATCACGTTTATCGGCCGGCACCAGGACTAGCCGCGACGGCGGATCGGGTGATCGAGGGCAAAGATCGCCTGATGCTCCCGGGCTTGCTCGACGTTCATTCACATCCCGAGCACGCGAACCCCTTTATCGCAGCGTGCGCGAAGAGCACGGGCCCAGGCCTTTTTTGCGCCCGACGACGAAGCCCGGGCGGCCAGCGCCGATTTCGCCTACTGTGAGTTGGTGCTGAGGGGCGTCACCTCGCTCGTCGCTATTTCACCCGCCTGGGGTGGTTGGATCGATCTGTGTGCTAAAGCGGAATCCGCGGCTTTGTGGCACCCGGCTGGCTCCGGCACGCTCGCATGTCGCGAAGATGATTATCTCGGTCGCAGCGCCGCTATGATGCCCTTCCTCCGCTTGCATCTGGCCGACTAGGCGCAAGCAGGAACAACAAAAGGGAGAAAGGGCCGCATCACGCCTTGGCGCGCCGGGCTCTCCCGCGCGTGCGGTCGCGCTTGCGACCCAGCCCGAGTTCTCTTGCCATAGACGAGCGCTGTTCGGAGTAAGCAGGTGCGGTGAGCGGATGATCGTTCGGCAGGTCCCAACGCCTCAAATATTCGGGGATCTGCAGTCTGTGCCGTGTCCCGAGATGCCGACGCAGCGTCTTTCCCTTGAAGCCGCACTCGAGGCAGACGACATGGTCTCGCTGCACCGAACGCTTGACCGGGACCGCCGGCATTCGCTGTCCCTGTGGCGGTGCTTGTTTCCCTAGATTCCCGAGTGCTTGCTGCACCGAGCTGATCAGGGCCGACAACTGATCCGGTGCCAGCGTATGATTCCCTACATAACTCGCGATGATTTTTGTTACTGGCCGCAAGTCGACGTTTCTTGTGGTATTTTCGATGTCCATGACTGTTGCTCGTATCATCATCCCCTATCGAAGTCTCCCTCCATACAGCAAGCCGGAATCTATGAAAACAGTTTTTACTGCCTAATTTTGAGGCGGCTAAATCTCGGTCGCGGGAACGGACTTTAACTTAAAGCATCCCAGCAAGCGGCGTTGATCATTGCTTTCACGACATCGATTGATCCGGCATCATGTGATGCGGAAGTCAATGGTCAGAGGATATCATGCAGCTGTTCGACTTGTCCGGGAAGGTCGCGATCGTCACCGGATCGAGCCGCGGTATCGGGCGGGCGATTGCCGAGGGGTTTGCCGAGGCCGGCGCGCGGGTCGTGATCTCCGCCCGTAACGGCGCACCGTGCGAGGAGGTTGCGGCCGCAATCCGTGCGAAGGGCGGTGAGGCGATCGCCGTAACGGCGCGCATCTCGGATAAGACGCAATTGGAGAACCTGGTAGCCAAAACCAGGCAAGCGTGGGGCCGCATCGACATTCTTGTGTGCAACGCCGCGATCAACCCACATTACGGCTCGCTCGACAAGCTGACCGATGAAGTATTCGAGCGTATGATGGTCAACAATGTGCTGAGCAATTTGTGGCTGTCCCGCATGGTGGCTCCCGAGATGCGCGAGCGGCGTGACGGGTCCATCATCTTTATTATTTCGGTCGCGGCAGTGCGCGCGACGACAGTGCTCGGTATGTACGGCGTGACGAAAGCGGCTGACTACGCGCTTTGCCGCAACCTCGCTGCCGAATGGGGTCCCGACAACGTCCGGGTCAACTGCATTGCGCCGGGTCTTGTCAAAACCGAGTTCGCCCGCGTGCTATATGAAAACCCCGAGCGCCGCGCCGCACGCGAGGCCGCAACACCTTTGCGGCGCCTGGGTGAGCCCGAGGACATCGCCGGTGTTGCGCTGATGCTGGCCTCGCGCGCCGGCGCCTTTATCACGGGCCAGACCATCATCGTCGACGGCGGCACGACGATCGCTCCGTGATGATCTCAACGCAGCCGGGAGGCGAGTGGGCGCGTGGCGGATTGCCGTGACAGTGACAGGCCTGGTGCTCGCGGCGCTGCGTCAGCAACTGCGCAGGACGAAACATTGTGTGGACCGTGGCCTTCAACAAGGGCGATCCGACAACGCTCCCCGCAATGACAACGACGTCTATGTGCTGCCGCGGCGTCAGAGATCATCTGAGGCGGCACTGCGATCGGAGTCTTCCGGAGACAGGCGGCCCAGCAGATCGGCGATGCGAAACTCGCCACCCGTGTTGCCTTTGGGAGCCGTCGGCACAGTCACGTTGAAGACGGAGACTCATCCACAGCCGGAACGTAATGCCGTCCTTTGGAAGCTCGGCAGTGATCGCAGGCTCGCGACCGACATTTGGAATGCCGACAAGTAACCCGTTCGATCATCGGTGGCGAGGATCAGAACCCGCCCAAGCCCAAGATTCCATCGATCGGGTCGAGGCCTGTGAGCACGCGCTTGCCGATCAGGTCGCGCAGCGTCTCGGTGGTGCCGCCGCCTAATGTACCGTAGCGCGCGCCACGGTAAAAGCGCGACACAGGGAATTCGTCGGTGAAACCATATCCGCCGTGAACCTGGATCGCCTCGCTTGTGACGCGCAGGGCCATTTCATTGCAATAGGCCTTGGCGACCGCCGCCAATAGCGGGTCCGGGAACGGTTCGGCACTGGAGCAGGCACGGTAGAGCATGCTGCGCCCGACTTCGATGTCCTTGTACATCTCAGCGATCTTCCAGCGAATTCCCTGAAACTCGCCGATTGCCCGCCCGAACGCCCTGCGCTCGTTGACGTAGCGCACCGCCTCCTCCAGCGCACCCTCGGCGAGGCCAAGCGAAATACTGGGATTGAGGCAGCGCTGTGTGTTGAAGGCGGACAGCAGCTTGCGGAACCCGTCCTCGCGCAGCACCAGATTGTCTGGCGGCAATATACAATCCTCAAAGCGGATCTCGTGCAGATTCTCGCCGCCCATCGTATGATAGGTGCCGGTAACCGCAAATCCGGGAGTGCCTCTTTCGACCAATACACAGCCGATCCCGTCGCGGCCCGGCCGCCGGTCGACCCGGGCGAAGACGACGAACATTTGGGCCTCGTCGGCGCGGCTGATCAATGTCTTGACTCCGTTGAGCCTGAGCGCGCCGGCGTCGGTGTCGACATTGGTTTTGTAGTTGGCGACATCGGTTCCCGCATCGGGCTCGGTCATGCAGATCGCCAGGATGCACTCACCGCGGCATACGGCGGGCAGGATTCGTGATTTGACCGCGTCAGGCGCGTAAGTCGCAATGATGCGGGTCTGCACCCCCACTTCCCCGAGCACCGCCATGGCCGTCACGTAGCAGGCCTTGGCGATCTCCTCGAGGACGAGTGCCGTATCCAAGACCGACAGTCCGAGTCCCCCATACTGCTCGGGAACCGCCATCCCGAGGACACCCAATTCGGCAAGCCGCCGTATGTTCTCCCACGGAAAGCTTCCATCCATGTAACCAGGCGCACGGGATCGGAATTCGGTTTGCGCGAGTTCGCGGACCGTCTGGACAAAACGACGCTGCTCATCGGATAGGCTCACGAACACCCGCTTGCCTCCATTCGCGAGAATGCTTTCGAGGCTGCCATCAGCAGCGATCGCCCGCCCCGAGGGTAAAACTTCTTACCGCGGGTCGCCGCAATTTGTCACGATCATTGCAGTTACGACCGACAATCGCGGCGGTCGATCGTCGTCCTGCCTCTGAGGCGTGTGTCGGTAACCGGCGTTATCCCCAATGACCGTTAATAGGAGGAAGCGACCCGTTTCTTGAGATATTACCACGGTGAAAAAGCTTTTATTATGAGAGTTCTTGCGAATTTTTGATACGTTCGTGACCGCCGGAGGTTTCGTGTAGGTGCCGCTGTTTGGTCGGCTTTGTAGTTACACAGGCACCGCGATCAGTCCTGCGACCGGCGGCGGTTGCGCAGCTGCGCGAGCATCGCCCCGGCCATGCGCGCAGGCTCGTCGGCCTCATACGCGCGGACGAAGCAGTCGATCCCCCGCTTCACTGCCGCCGTCGTCGATAATTCCTCCCAATCGAGCATCAGCGATTTCTGCAGGCGGACGGCGTTGGCGCCCGCGGCGAGGATCGGTCGGACGAAGCTCTCGACGGCGTCGTCGAGAGCTTCGGGGGCGGCGACTGCGTCGATCAGACCCCAGTTCAGCGCTTCGGCTGCGCCGATCGTCTCACCGGTCAATAGCAACCGGCGAGCGCGGCCGGCTCCAATCAGCTTTGGCAGCAAAGCGGCCTCGACCACCGAGGGGATCCCGATTTGAACCTCCGGCATTCCGAAAACCGAGCGGTCGCTCGCGACACGGATGTCGCAGGCGCAGGCGAGTTCGAGCCCCGCACCGAGTGCATACCCGTCGACCCGCGCGATCACCGGGACCGGCAGGCGGCGAAAGACGTCGCAGCAGCGATGCACCAGCGTGATAAAGCCGCGTGCGCTGTCCCGATCGAGCGCGGCAAGCTCGGCGATATCGGCGCCGCCGACAAAGGCGCGCTCGCCCGCGCCCGTCACGACTGCAAGCCGCAGCTGCGGGTCGGCAGCGAGGGTTTTCCCGGTATCGACTATTTCGGTCAGCAGCGCCTGTCCCAGGCTGTTCAACTTCCCGGGATTATCGATCGTTACATGCGCTACGCGGCCGCCTTCGTGCCGCTCCTCGCGCTGAACCAGGACGCTCA
>JAFMSA010000115.1 GCA_017353855.1 Alphaproteobacteria bacterium | reverse complement strand
GCTGCCGACCCGCGCTTCGCCGATCAGCATTTCGCCGGATGGGCGGCCGCGGCGAGGAAAGCGCTGATAACGCAAGACCTGGCGCCTTGTGCTCAAAAGCAATAAAAATAACTCTACGCAATCGGTTTGTCAAAAGCAATAAATCTCCGCAACCGTTTTGTGTGTGCGCGTGGATTTGGATATAACGCTGCTGACCAATTCCCAGTTAAGGGGCAATGCGTCCGGTCTCTTCTAAAAGTCCGCGCCGCACCGGACCAGCGGCACCGGCCCAACCAGGCAGTCCGGTTGCGTGAGTGGCATTGATCCAGGGAGCGGTTTCCTCGCCCTCTGAGGGAGTGCTGCTCGCACGTCTATCCGGCGATCTCAAGGAAGGGATCGACTGGGCGGTCTGGCATTTGCGATCCATAAACGAAAGCCGGACTCGCTGATTCCGCGTTTGCTGTGTCCTTCCGCCGAATTCGGTGCCAGCGGAGGAGGGCGCACACGGTCGACGAGTACGGCTTTGGTGGTGGACTGGGCGCGTCGAAGCCTGCGGAGTGCGTGGACGAGATGGATGCGGTGGGTGAGGAGCCTTGAGCGCCGATCGCGAGCTGCGCGAGAGCCTCGAGACGAGGAGTGCAAAGCGACCAAAAAGACGGAAAACCGGCGCCTGTACAACCGAATTCCAAGCCTCCGGCCCCGGGGTATTACGGGCAGAGAGCTCTCGTGGCGAGTCCCGGGTGACTTGCGTCCTGTTCCGGGGGAGCGGAGTGCCTGCGAAGCTATAAAGACCTCCCGGAGGCGAGCATCGGCCGGCCGTTCCCGGGGAAGCAATCAGGAGTTTTCCGGTCGGAATGCCGTCCTGCTTCCGCACGTCACAATGACGGCAAAGCCATACTCCGCGATCAGGAAGCCATATCCGCCGGCTTCGGCCCGAAGGCTGATCTCACCCTTGCTCACCTTGGGACGTGATGCCGGGCGCGGATCATGTATGCTCATCGCTCGAAGAAGTCGCTACTCATCTGGCTCTCCTATGCCAATGAACGAGCCCCATAGTGCGCTCGCGCTGCTCGCCTCGCGGCGTTTCGGGCCGCTGTTCGTCACGCAGTTTCTGTCGGCCTTTAATGACAATGCACTGCGCAACGCGCTGGTGCTGATGATCGCTTATCGCGCGGACGCTGCATCGCAGTTCTCGGCGCAGATCATGATCCCGCTCGCCGCCGGTCTGTTCATGCTGCCGTTCTTTCTGTGCTCGGCAACTGCGGGGCAGATCGCCGACGAGTCGGACAAGGGACGGCTCATTCGCCTGCTCAAGAGGGTCGAGATTCCCGTCATGCTGGCGGCAGCGGGCGGGGTGCTGGCCGGTAGCGCCGCGGTGCTCCTCGCCCTGCTGTTCGCAATGGGGATCCTGGCCGCCTTCTTCGGGCCTCTCAAATACGCGATCCTGCCCGACCTGCTCGGACGAGCGGAGCTGTTGCCCGGCAATGCGCTGGTCGAGGCCGGCACGTTTATCGCAATTCTTCTCGGCACGATCGCCGGTATGCTGATTGCGACCCGGCATGGTTCGGCGCTCGTCTCGGCGCTGATCGTCGCTGTAGCGCTTGCGGCCTGGGGTGCAAGCCGGGGGATACCGCGCACCGCACCGGCTGCACAGCGGGGCGGACGGCGCCGCCGCCTTATTGCGACGACGCTGCAGGTGATCCGGCACGCGGCCGGCGAACCCGTGCCATTCCGCGCGATCCTGGGGATCTCGTGGTTTTGGTTGGCCGGCGCCACCTACCTTTCTCAGTTTCCCGCTTATGTCCGCTTCGTACTCGCAGCGCAAGAGGCCGTCGTGACGCTCTTTCTGAGCCTGTTTTCGGTCGGGGTCGCGGCCGGTTCGCTGCTGTGTAACCGCATACTCGCAGGCCAGCTCAGCGCGCGCTGCGCCCCCTGGGGAGCGCTCGGGATCGGGCTGTTTTCCATCGATCTGTGGTTCGCCAGCCCGGCTGCGGCGGCCGGCCGGCAACTCCTCACCTTGGGGGCTTTTTTGGGCGATCCCACGCATTGGCGAATACTTGCCGACCTCTTCGGTATTGCCGCGTCGGGAGGGGTTTTTGTAGTGCCGCTTTATGCGCTGCTGCAAGCTGCGACGGAACGCGAACACCGCGCTCGCGCAATCGCCGCCAACAACGTGATCAACGCCGCGGCGATGGTCATCTCGTCCGGAGCGACGATCGCCCTGCTTGCGGCGGGCCTCAGTGTGCCCGCCCTGTTCTTGATTACCGGCTGTGCGACGCTCCTCGTCGCGGCGTCCTTTTGGCGCCTGATCCCTCTGCTTGCGCTCCCCACCGCGCCGTCCTGAAAACGGCTCGCCGCCGGACGGAACAGCGGGCTTCAGCCATGCGCAACAGGCTCGCCGGCAGCGCCGCGAATTCCCGGATCAGCGCGCGAATTTCCCAACTTACCGAGGGTGGTGGCGCCGCAGCCCGGCCGACAACCCGCAATCCGGCGCAGCGGAACAGTAGCCCGGCGCGCGGCAAATGCGTCCCGTCGCTGACCAGCAGCACCGATCGCAAACCTCGCGCGTGCAGCAGGCGAGCGGTTTCTCGCGCATTTTCGAAGGTGTTCCGCGATGTGGTGTCGCACACTAGGGCTCCTCCCGGCACCCCGTGAGCAAGCGCCACCCGGTGCATGAATTCGGCCTCCGGTTCGGGCCCCTCGCCACCACCCGAAAACACCAAAAGCGGAGCCGCACCAGCGTCGAAGAGCCGGATGCCGCAATCGATCCGGCGGATGAGGGCGGCCGGGCCCGAGGCGCCCCGGTGAGCGGGGCAACCGAGGACGACGATCGCATCGGCGGCGGGCGCCAAGTCCTAAGCGCCCGTCGTGGCGGCATCCGCACCCTCGATGCGCGCGGCCAGTGCGGCGGCGAGAAAGCGATCGATGTCGCCATCGAGGACCGCACCCGTGTTCGAGGTCTCCACACCGGTGCGCAGGTCCTTGACCATCTGGTACGGCTGCAGGACATAAGAGCGAATCTGGTGTCCCCACCCAATGTCGGTTTTCGTCGCGTTCATCGCGTCGGTCGCCGCCTCACGGCGCTGCAGTTCGGCTTCGTAGAGCCGGGCGCGCAGCATCGCAAACGCGTGCGCGCGGTTCTGATGTTGTGAGCGCTCGCTCTGACACTGCACGACGATGCCGCTCGGCATATGCGTGATGCGAACGGCGCTGTCCGTCTTGTTGACGTGCTGCCCGCCCGCACCGGACGACCGGTAGGTGTCGACGCGCAAATCCTTGTCGTTGATGTCGATCTCGATCCTCTCATCGACGACCGGATAGACCCAGACCGAGGCGAAACTCGTATGCCGGCGCGCATTCGAATCGAAGGGCGAGATGCGCACCAGGCGGTGCACGCCGCTTTCCGTCTTCAGCCAGCCGTAGGCGTCGGGGCCGTTCACCCGGATGGTCGCGGATTTTAGCCCGGCTTCCTCGCCGCCGCTCTCTTCGAGCCATTCGACCTTGTAGCCGTGCGCCTCCGCCCAGCGGATATACATCCGCAGCAGCATTTCGGCCCAGTCCTGCGCCTCGGTGCCGCCGGCCCCCGCATGCACCTCGAGATAGCAGTCGTTTGCGTCGGCTTCGCCGGACAGAAGGCTTTCGAGCTCGCGCCGGGCGGCTTCCGCGCGCAGCCTTTCGAGTGCCGCCTCGCCGTCGGCCACGACCGGTGCTTCGCCTTCCGCCTCGCCGAGTTCGATCAGTTCAAGCGTTTCACGGACCTCGCGCTCGATCCGCCGATAGCTGCCGATCGCCTGGTCGAGCTTGGTGCGTTCGCGAAGAAGCTTCTGAGCCGCCGCCGGATCGTCCCACAGGCGAGGGTTCTCGGCGTGAGCGTTCAGCTCTGCAAGCCGGCGGGTAGCGCGTTCCCAGTCAAAGATGCCTCCTCAGCAGCGCCAACGATTTGTTTATATCGTCGGCGGCCGCCTGAATTTCGGCGCGCATGGTCGGGCTCCGTCCTCTTGTCGTGCCCCCTAATATAGGCCGCCGGTGCCGCTCGCCGGAGCCCCCCGTGGCGGCGGGGGCTGCCCGGTGAGGTCGTTTCCTCCGCCGACGGTCGAAGCGAGCGGCATCGCGTCTTCGTCCTCAGCGTCCGGTCCCTCACCAGCTGCCCGCTGCGAGCCCGAATTGCGGTTCTGGCCAGGCTCGGTGCCGGGCTTATACGCCTCATAAATCGCGGGCTGGTTCGCGCCAACCGGCAAACCGGTCACGGCACTGACCCGGTAAAGGCGCATGCCGGGCGGCGTGCGGAATGCCGTCGCCGGCGCGTCCTTCAGCGCCGCTATCATAAAGTCGCGGAACACCGGGGCCGCGAGGTGGCCGCCCGTCTCGTCGTCGCCCAGGCTGTCGGGATCATCAAAGCCGATATAAACACCGGCGGCAAGGTCGGGTGAGAAACCGACAAACCACGCATCGCGCCAATCGTTCGTGGTCCCCGTCTTACCGGCGATCGGTTTTCCGACGGCAGCGACGACCTTGCCGGTACCGCGTTCAACGACACCCTGCAGCATCGTCACGATCTGAAACGCCGAGCCGGGATCGGCCACCTGCTCGCGCGTGTCGGGCACCACCGGCACCGGTTGATGCTGCCACAGGACATTGTTGCACTCCTCGCACGGCCGCTGGTCGGCGCGGAAAATCGTCGCACCGTTACGGTCTTGGATCCGGTCGATAAAGCTCGGAGTGATCTTCTTGCCGCCATTGACGAGCATCGCATAGGCAGCGGTGTGTCGAAGCAGCGTCGTCTCGCCGGCGCCGAGCGCCATCGAATACTCGCGCGGCATGTGATCCATGATGCCGAACCGCTCGACGGTCCGGGCGATCGCGTCCATGCCGACGACGGAGGCGACCCGCGCGGTCACCGTATTGAGCGACTGTTCGAGCGCAACCCGCAAAGGTGTCGGGCCCCGGTACCTCACCTCCTGGCCTCGCTTCGTGTAATTTGTCGGCGACCACATCGGCATCCCGGGACCCTGAGGGAGCGAGATCGGCCCGTCGACGACCAATGTCGACGGCGTGAAGCCGTGATCGAGCGCGGTTAAGTAGACAAATGGTTTGATCGAGGAGCCCGGTTGCCGTTTCGCCTGAGTGGCGCGGTCGAACTGGCTCGTCGCAAAGCTGAACCCACCGCTGACCGCGAGCACGCGACCGGTATGCGGATCCATCGCGACCAAACCGCCCGAGACTTCCGGTACTTGGCAGAGCGTATAGAGTCCCGCGGGCTTGCCGTTGCCCGGGTCGGGCTTTGCGGATGACGCATTGAGCGGCTTGACCATCACGACGTCGCCCGCCTTGACGACGTCGCCAGCGCCGCGAGGAGCGGAGCCCAATGTGCCGTTCGCATAGCGCGGTCTCGCCCACCGCATTTCAGAGAACGGAATCCGGGCGGTCGCGCCGTTGGCAAAACCGATCGCAGCGCCGTCCGGCTCGCTGCGTATCACTATGGCGAGCTGCCACCCGACGTCGCTAGCCACCGCGGGCACCGGGACCGCGGCGAGGCGGGCGGCCCAATCTCCTTTCGGGTCAATGCGGGCAACCGCCCCCCGCCAGCCGCCATGACTGTGGTCGTACGCGATCAGCCCGGCGCGCAGGGCCTTATCCGCATCCGCCTGCAGCCGCTCGTCGAGGCTCGTCCGTACCGACAATCCCGCCCCATACAGCTCCTTATCGCCATACCGCGTGACCAGCTCGCGCCTGACCTCCTCGGCGAAGTAGGGCGCCTTGACCTGGTCCTCGTGCTGCCGATGCTGCGGTTCGAGCGGCTGCGCTTCGGCTTCGGCCACCTGCCGCGGGCTGGCCAGGCCGTCGTCGAGCATGCGCTCCAGCACCCAGTTGCGGCGCGCCTTTGCCGCTTCGGGGTCCCGCACCGGATTGTAGCGGTTGGGCGCCTTCGGCAATCCGGCAAGAAACGCAGCTTCGCCGAGCGACAGCTCGTCGAGCGACCTGTCGAAGTAGGTGAGCGCCGCGGCGGCCACACCATAGGCGTGGGCACCGAGGTAGATTTCATTGAGGTAGAGCTCGAGAATCCGGTCCTTCGGCAACGCTGCCTCGATGCGCGTCGCGAGCAGGATCTCCTTGATCTTGCGTGCGACCGAGATCTCGTTCGACAGCAGCATGTTCTTGGCCACCTGCTGCGTGATCGTCGAGGCGCCGACAGGGCGGCGGTTGGCCCGCCACCTGCCCACATCCATGAGCGCCGCGCGCAGAATCGAGATCGGATCGACACCGCGGTGGGTATAAAAATTTTTGTCTTCGGCGGACAGAAACGCGTTGATGACGGGCTTTGGAATCGACTGGATCGGCACGAAGAGCCGCCGCTCGGTCGCGTATTCGGCAAGAAGCCGACCATCGCCTGCATGAACCCGCGTCATGATCGGCGGCTCATAATGCGCAAGCTGCTGGTAATCCGGCAGGTCACGAGCGAAATACCACAGCGTGATGCCGACGAATCCGCAGCCCGCAATCACCACAGTCACGGCGCAGACAAAAAGAAACCGTAAAAGCTTAGTCATCGTTATGCGCATTGCGATCGTCCTGCGGGAAACGATCGCCAGCGACCTCCGGTCCGGACCCCTGGGGCAGGCCCCTCATATGCGCCATCGGCGCGATCTTGCCAAGTCGTTTTCCCGTCCCGAGGTTCGTCTCGGGCGCGTGAGGGCCGCCCAAACGGGACGAAAACTTGTGGCGGGCCAGCTTCGTCTATACATTGAGGGTCGTGAACAACCGCCGTTCGCCGACCGGGCGCCGCGCCCGGGAGGGCAATGCGACGCAACGCGCAAGATCGGCAGTCCAGCTGCCGCGGCGCGGGGTCGCAGCGCTTGGCGTACGGATCTTAGGAACCCGAAGCCGGATCAAGGCTCCCCTGACGAGACCCCTATGGTCGATGTCCACTCGTTTCTCGATGGAATTGCTTCAGGCGCCGGCGGCTTCCTTGCACACAGGAGCGCGCCGCCGGCCGATTCTCGCGCGGCCGCGGCAGCGCGCCTCGGAGTCATGCCCGAATGGCAAAACGTATGCTTATCGACGCCACCCACCCCGAGGAGACCCGGGTGGTCGTGCTCAGCGGCAACCGCCTCGAAGAATTCGATTTCGAATCGTCCACCAAAAGACACGTAAAGGGGAACATCTATCTCGCAAAAGTTACCCGCGTCGAGCCCTCGTTGCAGGCGGCCTTTGTAGATTACGGCGGCAACCGTCACGGCTTCCTGGCCTTCAGCGAGATCCATCCCGACTATTATAAAATCCCCGTCGGCGACCGCGAGCCTATCGATCCCGAAGCGGCCCACGAGGAAGCCGACACGCCGCAGGCCCCTCCTGAGAATGGGGAGGGTGCCGGGGTTTCCTTGGCCGCGGCGCTGCCCGAACCGGTCCCGGTCCCGGCGCCGCCTGAGATCGGCGACAATGACGCAGGCGAATCGGCATTGAGCGAGCCCTCCGGATTCGAGGCGTCCGAGCCGGCGCCGCCGGCTGCGCGCCTGGAGGAAGAGGCGGGGCCTGCCGAAAATACTGGTTCGGCGCCGGACTCCGAGGAAAGCCGCCGCCCGGAGATGCCGCCCGCGCAAGGCTGGCCGCAATTCGGGAGCGAAGCCCAGACCGCCGCAGAACATGCCGAACCGGGGCTCGACATTGCCGCAGCGGCTGCGCCCGGGTCGCCGGCGCTGGGGGATGAGGACGAGACGAAGGCCTCGACCGGCGCGGCCGCAGCGTCGTCGGACTGGGACGAGACAATTGCCTCGACCGAGGCTGCGGCGCTGTCGCCTGACGCTCCGATTGTTCGCGAAGCGGACAAAACCGCCCCCGACGGGAATGCCGAGCCCGATGAGGAGGCCGGGGAAGTCGAAGCGGTAGAGACGCTCGGCGGCGACGAACTGGAAGACGCCGAGCGCCTACGGTCCCCCACGATAAGGCATTACAAAATCCAGGAAGTGATCAAGCGGCGGCAAATCATGCTCGTCCAGGTCACCAAGGAGGAGCGCGGCAACAAGGGGGCGGCGCTCACGACGTACCTGTCGCTCGCCGGGCGCTACTGTGTGCTGATGCCGAACACGGCGCGCGGCGGCGGCGTATCGCGCAAGATCACGAACCTCCCAGACCGTCGCCGGCTTAAGGACTTCCTCGAGGAGCTCGACATCCCGGAGGGCATGGGGGTGATCGTACGCACCGCCGGGGCCGAGCGCTCGAAGGCCGAGATCAAGCGGGACTACGAGTATCTGCTTCGCTTGTGGAACGAGGTCCGTGACCTGACGCTGCGTTCGACGGCGCCCGCATTGATCTACGAGGAAGCCAACCTCATCAAACGGTCCATCCGCGACCTTTACATGCGCGATATCGACGAGGTGCTCGTCGAAGGTGAAGAAGGCTATCGCACGGCAAAGGCATTCATGAAGATGCTGATGCCGAGCCACGCCAAGCGGGTTCAGCCCTACCGCGACAATCACATCGCCCTTTTCCACCGCTTCCAGGTCGAAAGCCAGATCGACGCGATCCATTCGCCGGTCGTGCAGCTTCGCTCAGGCGGTTACGTGGTCATCAACCAGACCGAGGCGTTGGTCGCGATAGATGTGAATTCGGGGCGCTCAACACGCGAGCGCAATATCGAGGAGACGGCGGTTCGCACCAATCTCGAAGCCGCCGAGGAGATCGCGCGCCAGCTGCGTTTGCGCGATCTGGCGGGGCTCATCGTCATCGATTTCATCGACATGGAGGAGCGTCGCAATCAGGTAGCCGTGGAACGGCGGGTCAAAGAGGCCCTGAAAAGCGACCGCGCGCGGATTCAGGTCGGCCGCATCAGCGCCTTCGGCCTGCTCGAGATGTCGCGCCAGCGGCTTCGCCCTTCGTTGGTGGAGACCTCGACCCAGCCGTGTCCCCATTGCGGCGGCACCGGTTCGATCCGTTCGACCGAATCGACGGCACTCTATGTCCTGCGCTGCATTGAGGAAGAAGGAATGCGGCGGCGGTCGGCCGAGATCTGCGTCTATGTTCCGACGGCTGTGGCGCTCTATATCCTCAACCAAAAGCGCGACTCGCTGGTTCATCTCGAGGCGCGCTACGGAGTTCGCGTTCTGGTGGCACGGGACGACGCGCTGGTTCCGCCGGCCTTCCGGTTGGAGCGGCTGCGCGCTTTAACCTCGCTCGAAGCGGCGGGTCTGCCATCGGAGCCGCTCAGTCAGACGCCGGCAACCGAAGACGATGACGAGGACATCGAGGAGGTGTTGGAGGCTGCCGATGCCGCGCCCGATGGTGAGGAGGAGCGGGTGCGCAGCCGCCGCCGCCGGCGCCGCCGCCGTCGTCACGACGAGGAGAGCCGGCCGAGCGTTGCAAGCGCGGTCGACCTCGAGCAAGAAGACGAGGGAGCCGAACGCGCCGCCGCCAACGGCCGGGCCGACGGCAACCGCCACGACGGCGAGGAGGATGCTGATACCGAGCCGCGGCGC
>JAFMSA010000644.1 GCA_017353855.1 Alphaproteobacteria bacterium | reverse complement strand
CTTGAGCTCATGCATTTCTCCGAGAGGCGGCCGTGCGCATGGCGATCTCATCGCAGCGCGGCAGATCCAATGGATCCCTCGTCGTAATGCCTGCTTCCCCGGGATGGATGTCGCAGATGGCGGTCGCTGACCGGTTTGCGGCGATTACCAGGCTGCGTCAGGCAACAGAGCCTCAAATCCGATCGATCGGCGAGCGGCTCGATCGAGTGGAAGCTCGCGGTTGCGACACGTCGTATCTGCGCCAAATCCTGCGAGAGCTTCGCTGGAGGCTCGAATATACCGCCGACGAAGGCGCCGCCCGCGCGGCACTCAGGCGGCTGCGAACTCTTGTGAAGCTGCCCTCGCCGCCAAGTGCCGCTAACCCGGACGAAGACGGTAGCTACGGTGCGGGAACCGAAGTTTGGTTCCTGAAGCTTGACGCTTCGGTCGACCATATGCTCGCACCGGACTTCGATGAGAGCGGTCGACCGCCTCGATTTCTTGACCGCATCAACCATCCCGGGCGGTTGAAAGATTACCTCAATAACCTTCTCGTCTCCCGCCCGTCGGAAGACGGGATCGACCGCCGCAAAGAGCTCAACTTTGCCACTGCCGCGCTCGTGCGCCTGATCCTATGGCACCGGCCCGCGAACTACGCGTGGGATCCGCGGCTCGAAACCGTCATGCGCGATTTCCTTGCCCAATGGCAGGATCCGATCAGCGGGTTTTTTGGCGCCACCTATCTGATCAACGGATGCCGGTTGCACACGGCGGACCTCAGTCTGACATTCCACATGGCGCGCTATCTCGACGGCAAAATCGGGTACTGGCCGGAGCTGATCGATACGCTGATAGAAATGCGCGAGGGCCGCTATCCGAATGGCTGGCTCGATGAGCTCGGCATGACGAGCCACAACAATTATGACGTGGCGGTCCTGTTTCGGCTCGGTTGGCGACAGATGCGGCCTGAGCAGCAGCAGCGCGCCGCCCAGGAGCTCGAGCGACTCGTCGAGTGGTGTTTGACCGCGGCCATAGCCCCGGATGGCCGAATTCTGGCGCGGGCAGCCGCCGAATCGTTGCCCGAGAGCTACTACTTCACGATCGCGTTTCTCGATGCGGTCGGTTATTTCGATGCGCGGGGACTGTTTTGGACGGGGCGCGCGTTTCCGGAGGCGCCCGCGATGCGCGCGCGCCTCGAGCAGCAACTTTTGACTTTGCCGCAGCAGGATCCGATGGTCCGAATGGCGCGCGAGCGCCTCTCTCGATCCGGGTAACATGGATGCCGCTCACGCCGAAGCAGCAAGACGAAGTCGCCGCTCAGCGAAACGAAGTCCGCCAGACGCGGCGCGCCACGGTGCCGGCACTGGAGGAAATCCTATACGAGCCGTTCCGCGTGCTCGATCACGGTTTCGTCCGCGTCGTCGATTACATGGGAGATGACGCCGCAATCGTGCAGGCCGCGCGCGTCTCCTACGGGCGCGGGACCCGCCGGGTCAGCGAAGACCAGGGCCTCGTCAACTATCTCATGCGGCATCGTCACACGACGCCGTTCGAGATGTGCGAGATCAAGTACCATGTGAAATTGCCGATCTTCGTCGCGCGGCAATGGATCCGTCACCGCACCGCCAACGTAAATGAGTATTCGGCGCGTTACTCCATCCTCGACAACGAATTCTACATCCCGATGCCCGAACATTTGGCGGCGCAGACGACGGCGAACCGCCAGGGGCGCGGCGCGACGATAGAGGGCGAAGCGGCCAAGCGCGTCCTCGAACTGCTGCGCCGCGAAGCCGAGCGCGCCTATGCCGGCTATACCGATCTCCTCAACGAGGACACCTCTGGCACGCCGCTCGACCCTGCGCGGCCGGGGCTCGCGCGAGAGCTCGCGCGGATGAACCTGTCCCTCAATTTCTATACGCAGTGGTACTGGAAGACCGATCTCCACAACCTGATGCATTTCCTGCTGCTGCGCACCGATCCGCACGCACAATACGAGATCCGGGCGTATGCTGAGGTGATGCTGGGTATACTCGCGCGGTGGGTTCCGATGGCGCATGGGGCGTTTCTCGAATACCGAATGAACGCTGCAACAATCTCGGCTAAAGGGCTGGCCGTGATCCGGCGAATGATCGCCGGTGAGCCGGTGGACCAGCCCTCGAGCGGCCTGTCGCCCCGGGAGTGGCGCGAGCTGATCGCGCTGCTGCGAAATCCCTAGGCCGAGCCTCTTCGCCTTGGCGTCGCCCGATCCGAGCCGGTTTTGCGCTCACCGCGGCCGCGATGCCGCTCGTGCCTATCCAGGGCGCTGGACGGCCTGACCGGAGCCTCGTGCGTGCCGACAGCACTCGCCGACCTCACGAAAGGGCACGGGCCGCTCCAACCTCTCCTCTCCCAGACTTGTCGGCACTCTGTCCGGGATCTGGGCCTAGTCCGTCGACATAGAGGCTCTTGGTCAGACGATTCGTCCAGACGACCGGCTCTTCCAGCGCGATGGCAGTGGCTCTGTTCACCGTCCTATCGGCTGGTCCCCATGCCCGAGACGAACCGGCCCGGCCTTCCCTCTGCGATCCGGCCCGCATTGACCCGAAGCCTCTGGCGTTCGAACGCCAGTGTAACCCACAGCGACGCTTCAGTGACTCACCAGGCGGCATGCAGAGCAATCGGTTTAGAGGAGTGTGGCGTCTGCAGTGCCGTAATAGAGCGGTATGCGGCACGACCTTGAAATGCGCCGGTTCGCCATAGAGCACCTCGTGCAGTATTTTGACGGCCCCCGCATCGTGGTAACCGTACTCTTTTCAGCCGACCCTCCGATGCCTCGGTGTCTTGTAATCTGCGGTGTCGCCGATGAACCCATCCGGCGGTGCTGGGCGCCAGCTGTCACCCTATGCAGAAGAAGCAATGCCACGACCCGCCGGGTTTGAGCGCGACCTCGAAGCTGAACCGCCCGTCAGAAAAAGCGTCACAGCACGCGTGCAGTCGCCATTGCGGCGGGTTGTGCGCAGATATCGGCGCAGTGCAGACCACTTCGTCGTCATCCAGCCGCAGCGCATGATGCGGTTCGCCTTGACCTCCAAACTGTGGCGAAAATCGCAGCCAAGTGTGATCTTGAGCCAACAGCTAAAAGGATCGAGGATCCCGTGCATGGGGGCCCGGGGCAGAATTGCGCCGCTGAGCGTGAGGACAGAGCGATTCATGCAGCAAAT
>JAFMSA010000643.1 GCA_017353855.1 Alphaproteobacteria bacterium | reverse complement strand
CAAGACCCGTCCGAATGCCCACCCGGCTTGTCACAAGGCCCGTAAGCATCCATAGGAGACGGAGTTGAGCACATTCGCTGTGGATAAGCGGCACAAGCCGTTGATGCCTTGCTGCGAGCGGGAGCTTCAATCTCCAGACAACCGGAGGCGTGGTCGAAGGGATCGGTTGGCAGTACCGCCGAGTGCTGCATTGGCTATTCCTATGCGGTACGGGACAGGAAGGGCAGCGCTTCCTCCCCACGCCTGAAGGCAGGGGTCTGCACGCGGAAGGATTGATGATGGTTGATTTTGCAGGTAGCCACGTGGTCGTTACGGGCGGGACCGGCGCCCTCGGCCGGGCGGTCATCGGGACGCTGCGCGCCGCAAATGCGATTTGCCACGTGCCAAACATGATTGCTGCCGAACTCGAGGATTTTCCTCACGCGAGCGACCCGGACGTGCTCGTCGTCCGGGATGTCGACCTCGCCGACGAGGCGGCGGTCAAGCGGTTTTACCAGGCGCTCCCGCCGCTCTGGGCGTCCGTTCACCTGGCCGGCGGCTTCGCGATGTCGCCGATTGGCGATACGTCCTCGGACGACTTCATCGCGCAGTTCCGCATGAACACACTTTCCTGTTTCTTGTGCTCCGCGGCGGCCATTGCGGCGTTTCGAGCGCGCGGCAGTCGAGGTCCCGGCGGCGCGGCGGGGGGCCGTATCGTGAACGTCGCGGCCCGCCCGGCCCTCGAACCCCGGCTCGGGGCCGGAATGGTCGCCTACGCAACGTCGAAATCCGCGGTCGCCGCTCTGACCCAGGCGCTGGCGCAGGAGACGACCGAGGAAGAGATCTGGGTCAACGCGGTCGCACCCTCTATCCTAGACACCCCTGCGAACCGAGCGGCAATGCCTGATGCGGACCATCGCCGCTGGGTCCTGCCGAGCGACATCGCTGAGATCATTGCTTTCCTCGCTTCTCCGGCCAACCGCGTGACCCGCGGCGCGGTCATTCCAGTCTATGGCGGATCATAGGCTCGAGAACGGCGCGCCCTCGCAAGCGGTCGCGGCCTCTCCGTTTGGTTGATAACCATGCGGCGCAAACCGAATTAAGCCGCGTTTTAACAGCTATTTACGACATTTTATGTTGCAATGCAGCATAAAATGCTTACGTTCACCCAACTCATGGGATGAGCGAGAGATCTGTAAATGAAAAACCATCTGGTCCGCCTCGACCGGGTCGCTGGTCAGTTGAATGCGTGGCTTCTCGCGATCGCAATCGGCTTAGGCATGCTCGATCTGACCGTTCTGGTGGCCAAATGTATACCGGCTTTGCCGCAGCCTCCGGCCGCCACCAGCAAGGACGTATCGCAGCCCACCGTCGTGCAAGCGCCGTCTTCGCCCTCCGGCTCGCGAAGCTAATCGGCCTTGGTGGAAAACGACGGCAGGCATAGGCTGTCCTGAGGCCGCGCGGAGCCCTGCCGGCTGATCTCTCCCGAGGGTCGGATGAGCGAAAACCCGTTCTTCGAAGACTGGACTACGCCCTATGGCGTTCCGCCGTTCGAGCGCATCTGTCCGGAACACTTCAGGGCCGGCTTCGAGCGAGGAATGGAGGAACAGCTCGCCGAGATTTCCGCGGTCACCGGTTCCCTCGAGCCGCCGGGTTTTGCCAACACGATCGAAGCCCTGGAGCGCAGCGGGCGGCTGCTCAACCGGGTAAGCCGCGTCTTCTTCAATCTCGATGCCAGTTGCACCAACGACGCGCTCGAAGCGATTGCGCGGGATTTCGCCCCGCGGCTTGCGCAACATCAGATGCGCATCATTCTCGACCCTGCTCTCTTCGCGCGGATCGCGGAGCTCTACGCGCGGCGCACGGAGCTAGGCCTCGCCGCCGACCAGCTGCGGCTTCTCGAACGCTGTCATCGGCGCTTTGTGCGCGGCGGAGCGCTGCTCAGCCCCCGGCAGAAAGAGCGGATGGCGAGGATTTCCGGGCGACTGGCAACGCTGCATACGCTCTTTGGGCAGAATGTGCTGCACGACGAACGGGACTGGCGGCTGGTCCTCGATGCTTCCGACCTCGACGGTCTGCCGGAATTCGCCAGAGCTACCGCGGCGCAGGCGGCAAAGGAGTGCGGGATAGAAGGGCGCTACGTCGTGAGTCTCGCGCGTGCGGTTGTCGAGCCGTTTCTGACCTTCTCGTCCCGCCGCGATCTGCGGCAAAGGCTATGGGAGGCGTGGACGACACGCGGCATGCACAGCCAGGCCAATGACAACCTCCCTCTCGTTCACGAGATCACGGCCTTGCGCACCGAACAGGCACGGCTGCTCGGCTACGCGAACTTTGCCGACTACCGGCTCGACGATGCGATGGCGAAGACGACGCAGGCGGTCGGGCAACTGCTCTCCCGGGTCTGGGAACCAGCAAAAGCAAAGGCGCTGGCGGAGCGCGCGGCGCTCGAGGCGATCGCTCGCAGCGAGGGCCTGAACCAGCCGATCGAGCCCTGGGACTGGCGGTACTATGCCGAAAAGCTCCGGCAGGCACAGTACGACCTCGACGAGGCCGAGCTGAAGCCGTACTTCGTGCTCGACAACATCGTGCGTGCGGCATTCGATACCGCCGGCCGGCTGTTTGGCCTCAGCTTTGTCGAACGCGACGACATTCCGCCATATCATCCCGACGTGCGGGTATGGGAGGTCCGCGACGCTGCCCAAACCCATCTCGGTCTCTTTCTGCACGACAATTTCGCGCGACCGAGCAAGCAATCGGGCGCCTGGTCGAGTCGATTGCGCGATCAGGAATCACTGGACGAGCCGGTCACACCGATTGTCATCAACAACAACAATTTCGCAAAAGGCGACCCCACGCTGCTCAGTTTCGACGACGCACGGACGCTGTTTCACGAGTTCGGCCATGGACTGCACGCATTGCTGAGCAAAGTGCGCTACCGTTCGCAGTCAGGGACTGCAGTGCTGCGCGATTTCGTCGAGTTTCCATCGCAGATCTTCGAGCACTGGTTGTCAGTGCCGGAAACGTTGCGAACCTACGCACGCCACTACCGGACAGGAGAGCCCTTGCCCGACGAGCTGCTACGCCGCCTCCTTGCCGCACGAACCTTCAACCAGGGATTTGCCACGGTAGAATACACCGCATCGGCGCTTATTGACCTCGAACTTCATCGCGAGGCGGCGCCCGAGACCCTCGATGTCCTGC
>JAFMSA010000642.1 GCA_017353855.1 Alphaproteobacteria bacterium | reverse complement strand
ACAACCCTGAACCCGGCGGAAAGGTCCGCCGGGTTCGTGGACGATGTGCCTTGTCACTAGATTCGGACGACTGACGCGCTCTCCATGTGATGCTGGGCAGCCGGCAGAATCTGGTCCGTCGGGGTGCCCGCCACTACGGATCGACCTCAAACAGCTGAGCTCCTGAGGACGCAGTCTGCAATTCATCTGCCTCTCAAGCCCCAGCTTGCCGGCAACCCGGTTTCGGAGGCATACGGTGACTACCCTCGCGCCTCCTCTTTGGAGCAGCTACGCTCGTTTCATGCGATCTTTACGACGTGGCCTGGTCTGCTAAGCTGGTCGCCCCAACCGGATTCCGGACGGCTGCGGCTTTCATAGCGACGCTAAGCAACCGGGCGCTCGAAGTATTGAACGGCGATTACCAGATACAGCAGAAGATGAACTACTTTCGCACCCTGCTTCGGCAGGATTTCGACCTCGCAAGTGACGCTCCTTTCCTTCTCGCTCTTACTGGAGGATTGCCTCTCCCGCGGAGCGCGAGGAGTTCATACGGCTGCTATATGACTATGTCGCAGTCACACTCGGCAGGCGCCTCGCGGAATATCGCGGCGTCTCACTGGGCGTCGTCGTGGCCCGCGGCACGGAAGCTGAGCCAATTATCAAGGCCGAAACGGAACGTCCAGGTGCGGTGCCCATCAAGCTCGAATGGTGGCTTAGCGCCACAAGCGGCGCGTACCGCGTGACCGATCTGGTCATCGATGGAACCAGCATGATGTTGAGCTACCGCTCGGAGTTCTTGACGATCATCGAGCGCGTGCGCGGGATGCTGGCCCAGCTATTGGCGAGGCTGCGCCCGGCCAGCGCGGCAGCAGACGTATGAATCCGAGCCTTGAGGTCAGATGGTCCTGCTTGGTTTCCCGGAATTCAGACGTCAACCCCACTGCCACACTCGTAGAGATACGGGGCCTGAAGAAATCTTTCGACAACCAGGTCGTGTTGGCCGGCGTCGATCTTGATCTCAGACGAGGGCACACCGTAGCACTCCTTGGCGTTTCGGGAAGCGGAAAGAGCGTGCTCATGAAATGCGTGCTGGGTCTCACCGAGCCGGATGCCGGCTCGGTTCGGATCGACGGGCATGAGACCGTGGGCTTGGGTCAGACCGAGCGCTTGCTGCTGATGCGAAAGGTCGGAGTACTGTTTCAAAACGGTGCTTTGTTCGATTCGCTGCCGGTGTGGCAAAATGTTGCGTTTACCCTATTGAGCAGCCGACGCGTTTCCAGGGGCTGTGCTCGAAGGGTGGCTGCGGGGGCGCTGACGCGCGTCGGTCTCGGAGCCGATGTCATCGATCTGTTGCCAGGGGAGTTGTCCGGCGGAATGCAGAAGCGCGTGAGTCTGGCGCGCGCGCTCGTCGGCGATCCCGAAATCCTGTTTCTCGACAACCCGACGGCCGGTCTCGACCCCGTCCTGACGGGCATCATCGACTCGTCCGTCGCCGCATCCCTCGAACATCTTCAGGCTATCGCACTCGTCATCACCCACGATCTGACCAGCGCGCAACGGATCGCCGATCGGGCGGCGTTTTTGTCCGAGGGCCGCATTGTCTGGGAAGGCGCGACCGGGGAGCTGTGGCGATCGGATCTTCAGCAGATACAGAAGTTTCTGAGGGCCAGCGGCTCGCATTCCCGGCACCGAGCCGGCTGATTTTCGGGAGAATGCGCACAGCCTCTTCGCCCCTCAGTCGTCGCCCGGCCGCGCCGCCCCGTCCCAAGGCAAGAGGCATACGTTCAATACTCCGGCCGAGCGCGTGGAGCGCTGTGTCCATCGGGTCAAGGCTCGCGGGCGCGAGCAAAAATGCCATGATCACCTTCATTGCGACTCCCTGCCGCCGCCCCTACGCTCGGCCGTTGGTGGGCGCCGCCGCAGCTCCCTTTCGGCGTGCAGTTCAACAATCGCCATTCGGCTCGCCGGCAGCGACATGCCGGGTGCGGTACCGCTCAGCACCGCACCAAGCCAGCCGCCGCGCATGACCTCATAGAGCGTTGACGCTAACCCTGAGCCTCACTGCGGTAAACCGGCGGACGGGACGCACGTCTCCACCTGCAAGCCGATCTCGACCCCAGTGATCATGACCCCGATCCGCCACTCTCTTTGCTCGCGCTCCGTCCCGATACCGGTGCGTCCACGACCGCAGGCGCTAGGGGTCCAGGAATATACGAAGGTGTCGCGACCGGGGCAGGCGGAGGAAGACGCGGTTGGCGAAGCACGCTTGCGCACCGGCAGCGCCGGTGCGCAGTGACTCGTTCCTCGTCAGGTTGAGGAGCCTAGGCATCAGCGCATCCGCCGGCATCCGCGTTATCCGAATTACGCCTGAACAGGTAGGTGAATGCTCGGGCCTCGGGCCATGAACGCGAGGTCGGGACTATCGCATATTACCGGTATGGCCGAGCGAGTAGCGCCCAGGCTGCGGCCATACGGCCAGGCCGTGCGGCTCGTGCCCGACCGGGACACGCTTGACCTGGCCGTTGGCCGTGTCGATGGCATAAACGACATCATCGAAGCGCCCCGACAGCCACAGGGTGCGGCCGTCGGCGCTGACATTGCCCATATCGGGGCTGCCGCCGCCCGGGATCGGCCATATCGTCTCAACATGAGGGCTCGCGAAATCAATAACGGCGACGCTGCCGGGCCCGTGCCTCGGACCATGCGCGCGGTGCGAGCCGCGGTTGGCGACATAAAGTTTTGTCCCATCACGGCTCGGGTAGAGCCCGTGCGCGCCGATGCCGGTTTTGAGGAAACCGACCTCGCGGAACTTGCCGCCGTCGATCAGAAACACTCCGTCCGCCCTCATATCGGCGACGTAGAAGAGCTTACCGTCCGGCGAAACCCTGACATCCTGCGGCATATGGCCGTGGGAGAGCGTCAAATACCCAAGGACCCGTTTGTCCGCAATGTCGATTTTGGCCAGCCGGCCGTTGAACTCGCAAGTGAAGATCGCGTAGCGGCCGTCGATCGAGAAATCGGCGTGATTGACGCCCTTGCAATCGGGGGTTGGAACCGACTGCTGCAGGGTCAATGTGCGGGGATCGCGGAAGTCGAGCCGCCTCAGCCGCTCGGCGACAATGATGGCGGACTTCCCGTCCGGTGTGAAATACATATTGTACGGGTCCGCGATGGCAACGGCTGGTCCGGGTTTGCCGGTCTTCGG
>JAFMSA010000007.1 GCA_017353855.1 Alphaproteobacteria bacterium | reverse complement strand
GCGCCCGGGCAACGGCGATCGCGTTCCTATCGGCGTCGATCCCGGTAACGGCGAACCCGAGGCGGGTCATCGGCTCGGCAATCAGGCCGCCGCCGCAACCGACATCAAGCAAGTTAAGCCCCTCGAACGGTCGCAGTGAAGATGCATTGCGGCCGAAATGGGCTACCAGATGTTGACGGATAAAGCCGAGGCGCACGGGATTGAGCTGGTGTAATGGACGGAAACTGCCTTCCGGATCCCACCAGTTCGCTGCTTGCGCCGCAAAATGGGCGATTTCCTCGGGATCGATCGTCGTACCGTTCTCGCGCAAGCTGGCGATCCTTTCTGCTGAGCGAGCCGGTTTTATGGCCCAACGAACTCGAAGAGAGTATGTGGTACCGATCGGCGACCCACAACTTCGCAGCCGCCTTCGCCTCGGCACCAGCAGTCCTCCGGTGTAAAATGTGTTGAGTGGATCATGGCGCGCATTGTTCAGAAGTTCGGCGGTACATCAGTCGGTGATGTCGGACGGATCAAGAACGCCGCACGGCGTGTCAAATGCGAAATCGACCGCGGCAACCAAGTGGCCGTCGTCGTTTCTGCGATGGCTGGGACGACAAACCAGCTCATCGAGTGGACACGTTTGACAAGCCGCCTGCATGACGCGCGCGAATATGATGTTGTCGTGTGTTCGGGCGAACAGGTAACGGCGGGTCTGCTCGCGCTTGCGCTGCAGGACCTCGAGATAGACGCGCGCTCGTGGCTCGGCTGGCAAATCCCGATTCGCACCGACGGAGTGCACGGCAAGGCGAGGATCAAGGCGATCGAGGTCGAAGAGATGCGCCGCCGCCTGACACGAGGCCAGGTCCCCGTCGTCGCCGGATTCCAGGGTGTCAGCCCGCGCGGGCGCATAACCACGCTTGGCCGCGGCGGATCGGATACTTCGGCCGTAGCACTCGCGGCGGCGCTGGAGGCCGATCGATGCGACATCTTCACAGATGTCGACGGCGTCTATACGAGCGATCCACGGATCGTTGCGAAAGCACGCAAGCTCAGTAGAATTACCTACGAAGAAATGCTGGAGATGGCGTCGCAGGGCGCCAGCGTGCTGCAGACCCGCTCGGTTGAGATGGCGATGAACCACAGAGTGCGGGTGCAGGTCTTATCGAGCTTTACCGAGGCCCCCGGAACCCTAGTGGTCGACGAAGACGAAATTGTGGAAAAGCGAGTTGTGAGCGGCATCGCGTACAGCCGCGACGAAGCCAAAATAACCGTTCAGAGAGTGGCTGATCGGCCGGGGGTAGCGGCGGCGATCTTTGGTCCGCTTGCCGATGATGCGATCAATGTTGATATGATCGTGCAGAGCGCCTCGGATGACGGGCGCACCGCCGATCTCACCTTCACCGTGGCGCGCACCGATCTCGATCGTGCGGTATCGGTGCTGGAGAGAGGCCGCAACACGATCGGGTTCGCCGCGCTGAAGCCCGACCCCGACGTTGTCAAGATATCGGTCATCGGCATCGGTATGCGCAGCCACGCCGGTGTCGCTAGTCGAATGTTTCAAACCCTGGCCGATAAGGGCATCAACATCCAGGTCATCTCGACCTCGGAGATCAAGGTCAGTGTCCTGATTGCGGCCGAGTACACCGAGCTGGCACTGCGTACGCTGCACACGGCTTACGGGCTCGATGCCGCCGGATGAGTGAAGGCGGGGGCGGCGCCGATTTTCCCCCGGGCGAAGGTGGCCTAACCGGCGATTGGGACATCGGACACAAGCGGCTGCGTGCCGGACTCGACCGGTTGTGGGCGCGCGGACGCGATATCCTCGGCTGCGATCTCGCTATTATGGGCGGTGCGATGACCTGGGTGTCCGAGCGCAATCTGGTCGCTGCGATCTCGAATGCCGGCGGGTTTGGGGTCATCGCTTCGGGATCGATGTCGCCGGAACTGCTGTCGGAGGAGATAAGCGCGACCAGGGCTCTCACGGGGCGGCCCTTTGGCGTTAATCTGATCACGTTGCACCCCCAGCTGCTCGAGCTGATCGACGTTTGCGCGGACCATCGGGTCGGCCACGTCGTACTCGCCGGCGGGCTCCCCGGCGGCGCCGCGGTTAACCGGATTAAGCGAGGTGCGGCCAAGGTCTTCTGCTTTGCGCCGGCGCTCGGGTTCGCACGCCGGCTGGTGCGCATGGGCGTCGATGCGATCGTCATCGAGGGATGCGAGGCCGGCGGCCATATCGGACCGGTTTCGACCGGTGTCTTGGCTCAAGAAATCTTGCCGCATCTCGATAGTGTACCGATCTTCGTAGCCGGAGGAATTGGACGCGGGGAAGCGATGTTGGCGTATCTCGAGATGGGAGCGGCCGGCGTCCAGCTCGGAACGCGTTTCGTGTGCGCCCACGAATCAGTGGCCCATCCTCGCTTCAAGCAGGCTTTCCTGCGCGCCGCAGCGCGCGATGCGGTCGCGTCGGTTCAGGTGGACGCGCGGTTTCCGGTTATTCCGGTTCGTGCGCTCGCCAACCCGGCAACCGATCGCTTCATTAGTGTGCAGCGCGACGTGGTCGACCGGTTTGCCCGCGGCGAGCTGACCCAGAAGGAAGCACAGCTCCAGATCGAGCATTTCTGGGCGGGCGCGCTGCGTCGCGCGGTAATCGACGGCGATATCGACACGGGGTCGCTCATGGCAGGACAAAGCGTGGGCTTTGTCACCTGCGAGCAGAGCACGTTCGAGATCCTTCAGGAGCTGCTCGATCAGGCGCTTGCCGCGCTGGCCGCCCGTCGCGCGCGACCGGGGCACCGGGTTGTTTCCCGGCGGACAACATTGGGGAGCCGGGACGCACGGGAATGACGGAAGCCGGAGGGAGCGTCACCGGGACCCGCCGTCTTCTTCGCCGTCTTCGCGACATTATGGCCGGTTCGGGCACTGCGCAGGAACGGCTCGACCGCATCGTCCGCGTCATTGCCGCCGAGATGGTGGCCGAAGTGTGCTCGGCCTACATCATGCGCGCCGGCGAAGTCCTCGAACTTTTCGCCACCGAAGGGCTGCGGCCGGAAGCGGTTCACCGAACCCGGCTACGTGTCGGCGAGGGTCTGGTCGGGGTCATTGCCGCGACCGCGCGTCCGTTGGCGCTCGCCGACGCACAATCACATCCGAGCTTCGCCTATCGCCCGGAAACCGGCGAGGAGACCTTCCACTCGCTGATGGGGGCGCCGATCCTGCGCGGCGGGCGGGTGCTGGGTGTGCTCGTCGTGCAGAACCGCACGTTGCGCCACTATACGGAAGACGAGATCGAGGTCCTGCAGACGATCGCGATGATCGTCGCCGAGCTCGCTGCGAGCGGTGATCTCGTCAATCCCCTCGAGATCGTGCAAAGCCAGGGCGGGGGCCTGCTCCCGCTGCGGCTGGTGGGCGTGCGGCTCAATACCGGCCTCGCCATAGGACCGGCAGTTCTCCACGAGCCAAGGGTCGTAATCCGGCAGGTCGTCGCCGAGGACGCGGACGCCGAGCTGATCCGGCTGCGTCGGGCGGTTACCACGATGCGTGAGGCAATTGACGAGCTCGTGGAGACGAGCCGGGAGATCGGTGCCGGCGAGCATCACGAGGTTATCGAAACTTACCGCATGTTTGCGGCCGATCGCGGCTGGGTGGCGCGGATCGCTGACGCGATCCGCAGCGGCCTTACTGCAGAGGCGGCAGTGCAGAAGGTCACCGACGACACGCGCGCCCGGATGATGCAGGCCACTGACCCTTATCTGCGCGAGCGGCTTTTAGATCTCGAAGATCTTGCGAATCGGCTCCAGCACCATCTTTCCGGGCGTCCGCTCGGCGCTGCCTGGGATGAATTACCCCCCGGATTCATTCTGATCGCCCGCGCGATGGGCCCGGCCGAGCTGTTGGACTACGCGCGGCGTCGGATCAGGGGTTTGGTGCTTGAGGAGGGCTCGCCGACCGCGCACGTCGCAATCGTGGCGCGCGCCTTTGATATCCCGGTCGTGGGGCAGGTCGACGACGCGACAAGCCGAACCGAGGCGGGAGACATCGTCGTTGTCGACGGCGATCATGCTCAGGTTCTTATTCGCCCGAGCGCCGACATACAGCAAACCGTTACGGCCGCGGTCGAGGCGAGAACACGCCGGCGCGCCTTTTACGAGACGCTGCGCACGGTTCCCTCAGTGACGCGCGACGGCGCCGAAATCAAGCTCTTCCTCAATGCCGGCCTATTGCTCGATGTGACTCAGCTCGCGGCCACCGGCGCCGAGGGCATCGGGCTATTTCGCACCGAGTTCCCGCTAATGGTGCGCGACAGCTTTCCGCCGGTCGAGGAGCTGACCGAATTCTACCGGCGTGTCCTCGACCGAGCCGAATGTCGGCCGGTCATTTTCCGCACTCTCGATATTGGTGGGGACAAGGTGCTTCCCTACCTGCCTCACGCAATCGAGGACAACCCGACGATGGGATGGCGCGGGATCCGCATCGGTCTCGACCGACCTGCCATGCTGCGGCGGCAGCTGAGAGCGTTGATACGCGCGGCCCCGGCGCAGACGCTCTTCGTCAAATTTCCGATGATCGCTGAAGTGTCCGAGTTCGATCGCGCGCGCGCCGTCGTCGAGATGGAGCTTGCGCGCGCGGCAGAAGAGGGAAGGGCGCTTCCCAAATCGGTCAAAGTCGGCGTCATGCTCGAGGTGCCGTCTTTGTTGTGGCAATTGCCCGAGCTGTGCGAGCGGATCGATTTTCTGTCGGTCGGCACCAATGATCTGCTGCAGTTTCTGTTTGCCTGCGATCGTGGCAATCCACTCCTGGCGGAGCGTTACGACCCGCTGTCGGCACCGATGCTGGCGGTGTTGCGGGAAGTCGTAACCCACACCCGGGCTGCGGGCGTGCCGCTCAGCATGTGTGGCGACATGGCGGGCAATCCAATCGAGGCGATGGCGCTGATCGCGCTGGGTTTCAGGAGATTCTCGATGGCTGCGACCTCGATCGGTCCCGTCAAGACGATGATCCGCAGCCTCAACGCGGGCGCCGTCGCCAGCTATCTCGACGAGATCGGCGAGCGGCCGGACCATTCGCTCAGGAGCAAGCTCGAAGCGTATGCGCGCGATCATGAGATTGCTGCATAGGTGAGGTGAAACCGCGCCGGGCGGCGGCCGTTAACAGCAGCGAGCCGCAGGCGATCGAGAGCAAGCCGACCGGCGTGACCTGGTCTGTTCTTCCTTGACCTGAACGCGTCGGCAGCGCGCCGCCGCTTCGCATGGAAGCGTTCGCCGGCTCGTATTCAGGACGACTTCACGGAGGTGGGCGATGAGCATGCGGGACTTGATTCCCTGGACCCGGCACCGCAACGCGCCGGCGTACTCTAACCCTGGCACGGACACCGTTCATCCGTTTTGGGCGTTGCACCGGGAGATGAACCGAATGTTCGACGAGTTCGCGCGAGGCTTCGATTTGCCGGCTTTCTCGACGGGCTCGTCCGCCGGCTGGCCGCATGTCGAGGTCAGCGAGACGGCTGATGATATCCGTATAGTTGCCGAGCTGCCGGGGCTCGAGGAGAAGGACATCGACGTCACGCTTCACGATGGTGTCCTTACACTGAGAGGCGAAAAGACGTCCGAAAGCGAGAGCGCCGTGTACAGCGAGCGATGGCATGGCCGGTTCGGGCGCTCGATGCAGCTCGGGCCCGATGTCGATCCCAACAAGGTAAGCGCCGCGTTCAAGAACGGTGTCCTGACGGTCACGCTAGGCAAGCGGCCGGAGGCTCAACGAGAGGTGAAGCGCATCCCGATCACCGGGGGATGAGCCTGAGGATAAGCGCGGCGCCGGCAGACCCTTCGGGCCGCTGGCGCTCTTTTTCTTTGGCCTGAGCCGGAAAGATCCTCGTTTGCTCACATACCGCAATCCCGCGTGAGAGCGTCTTGGTCAACCGGGGAGGCGGCTCCCATACCTGATGGCATTCGGCAACGTCTCGGATCATCCTTTGAAGTACAAGCGCCTGAGCTGCCGGCGCCGCAAGATAAGCGCGCTTGATCTTCAATACTGACGCAACCTCGGCGAGTCCGAGACCCCGCGCATGCCGTTGCTCGCGCGACATATCGCCGGTGGAGTGTCGCTCGAGAGCAGGCAGTCGGGTAGGCTTCCCCTCGCCTGTGCGATCGGTCTTATGCGCACGTATGCGGGCTCGAACCCGACGAGGCCGTACCGCACTTCAAGCAGCAATCGACAGACCTCGCAAGAAGGCCCGATCTGTCCTTTCCGATCCCTCTCCCGGAACGCAGCATGCCGGGCAGCGGGATGGTCCTGGGTCGGGACGATCGTCTCGCTTTGCGGATATGGCGCCTTCTCCTGGATATCGACCGTCAAGCGCATGCGCGACCGCAACGCAGTACAGAGGTGCCCGCGGAGCTGCACCCGTCGAAACCGGAGCTGTATCGCGGGCTCCCGCACACCAGCGAGGGTTCGGCGACAGCGGACGCGGCCCGCCCGGTGGGGCGGCCTCCTCGCCCGGCATTGCGGGCTCGTCTCAGACCGTCGCTTCCGAGGGGCCGGGCGCGCCGGACCGGATCGTCATCCCCGCGGCCGTCGAACGCATTCGCGATGCCGGATAGTCGAGGCTGGTAGCGCGTCTTGTGAAAGCCGGGGAGAGTGTGGACGTCCCAGCCCGGCCCGAGGACTATCGCCTGCGGCGCTTGTCGCCGGCACCGCGGTTCGCCAGTGGGTGGCCCTGACTTGTGTCGTACCGCTCTTTTATCACCCGCCGGAAAGGTCTATATGCCGTTCACATCGTGCCAACCACGCGAGATCGGACGATGAGTGTCAGGCCTTATCGCAATATCCAGCGCCGTCACTGCCGCAAGGTCTATGTCGGCAAAGTGGCGGTGGGAGGTGATGCGCCGATCACCGTGCAATCGATGACCAACACCGTGACGAGTGATATCGAGGCGACGGTCGCGCAGGTCCAGGCGCTCGAAGCCGCGGGAGCGGATATCGTGCGGGTTTCGTGTCCAGACCAGGATTCAGCGCTCGCGCTGAAGCACATCGTGCGCCGCACGACGGTCCCGATCGTCGCCGACATCCACTTTCACTATAAGCGGGCGATCGAAGCGGCCGAGAGCGGTGCGGCTTGCCTGCGCATCAATCCCGGGAATATCGGCTCGTCCGCCCGTGTGCGCGAGGTCATCAAGGCGGCGAAGGACCATGGCTGCTCGATGCGGATCGGCGTCAACGCCGGCTCGCTCGAGCGCGACCTGCTCGAGCGCTATGGCGAGCCCTGCCCCGAAGCGATGGTCGAAAGCGCGCTCAATCATGCCAAGATTCTCGAGGACAACGACTTCTTCGAGTTCAAGATCTCATGCAAGGCCTCCGATGTGTTCCTCGCGGTCGCGGCCTATCAGCAACTCGCCGAAGCGTGCGACTATCCGCTGCACCTGGGAATTACCGAAGCGGGCGCCTTGCGCAGCGGTACGGTCAAATCGTCGGTCGGGCTCGGCATGCTGTTGTGGTCCGGGATCGGCGACACGATCCGGGTTTCGCTGTCGGCCGATCCGGTCGAAGAGGTCCGGGTCGGATTCGAGATGCTGAAATCCCTCGGCCTGCGGCGGCGCGGCGTCACGGTCATTTCCTGCCCGTCCTGTGCGCGCCAGCAATTCGGCGTGATCAAGACGGTCGAGCGGCTCGAAGAAAGGCTCGCGCATATCACGACGCCGCTCACCGTCTCGGTGATCGGCTGCGTCGTCAACGGTCCGGGCGAGGCGCGCGAGACCGATATCGGTCTTACCGGCGGCGGCAACGGAACCCACCAGGTCTATATCAGCGGCCTCACCGACCACCGTCTCAAAGACGCCGACATCGTCGACCATCTCGTTGAGCTCGTCGAGAAAAAGGCCGCCGAGATCGAAGCCGCCCGTCGGGAGCCTGCCCTGGAACCGGCGCAATAACAGCGCCAGCGTGTGTTACCGCCACTCTTCTTCGCGTCGAACTTGCCGCGGCGCGAAGCCCGCGTCTCACGCGTGAATCAAGGGCAGCGGGCATCAAACATGGCGTCGTGGCTGCGCCGTAGAAAAGAGGAAAGCTGCGCGTATCGATTACCAGCCTGCCGCTTGTTTCAACAGAGGCGGCCATAACTTGATTGTAAATTTTAAAATAATACCTCTCATCAAGGTGCAACAATCCTACAGATAAACGCTGGCTGGACGGGCGCGCGCCGCGGCTGTGTCCAGGATATCGCGTGCCGGTGCATCTTCAAAAGCAGGTGTAAGGAACGGTTAACAGCCGTACTCCAGCCTCGTTAACGCGACATATTCCTATCGATTTGTCGGGTTCGCCGGCGACGATCCGGGACGACACCGATCTGCATTCCTTCGCCCATCAAAAAATGGGCGGGAAATTCCATAGTATCGCTCGCGGGGGGAGTGCTCCGGGAGAGGGAGACGATGCGATGCAAAAGCGTCGAATGATCGGTGTTTTGCTCGCTTTTTTGGTGATTTCCAGTAGCACGATTGCCCGAACGCCACACGCAGGCACCTACGGCCCGCCTATCGAGCCTTTTAATGTGCAGCTACGCGGCGCCGAAATACGAACCGGCAACAACTATCCAGCCTGTGCGCACGGCCGTGTGGAATTCCCGACGCATCCTGCCTGGCGAGTGCGGCGTCGATATCCGACCCGCGATGCTTGCGCCCGGGAAGACGGCGGCCTGGCCGGTGCCGCTTTGGCCCGGGTCCACCGATCGGAACAATTCAGGCCGGCAAGGCCACCTGGTACAATCTCGCAGGGGCGCACACGGCGAGCGGCGAGGTGCTCGACGCGGTGACGGCGACGGCGGCGCACTGCCCGCTGCCGCTGGCGTCGTATGCCAGGGTGACGAATCTCGACAGCGGCCGCTCGATGATATCGTTAAGATCAACGACCGCGGCCCTTGGGCTCGCGGCTTCCTCATTGATCTTTCACTCACCGCAGGCCGCCGAAGAGCCCGGTGTCAGGCGTATGGGGGTCGCCCCGGTCATCGTCGAGCCGGTAGCCGTCGATGCGACGTCGGCAGGCGCCGCTCCAACCCTTGCCACATATCATCAAGGCGACACAGCGCGCTAACAACGCTGATCCGGACCGCTCGTGGGCTTCCGCCCGGACTGTGTGGAGGGCCTCGCATTCCGCCCCCCTGTACCCTTCAGGGAGGGGAAGGATGGCGCCCGCCGGCGCCGTTGGCTAAAGTAAGGCAGATGCAGCCCATCTACCGCACCCGGGTAAAGGACAAGCGCGGCGCGTTTGAAGGCACGAGCGGCGACGCCAATACTGTCTGGAACATCCGCAACCTGATCGAGACTGGATTTGCGCTGGCCTTCCGAGAACGACCGGTCTGGTTGCGGGCACCACGAAGGAAGGTCTTGACCTGCATCGGCGCTCGGGCGATGCGGGTCTGCGAGGAATACGCCAAGGCTCGCCAACAGCACGCGGCGTTGTCATGGCCCTTGAGAGCTCGCAGAGGCCGAGTATCCGGACCTGTTCCGCATGCGGTGCAATGGCCGGCCCGAGACGGCTGAGGCGTCGCAGCATTCTCCATGCGGCGACTGCAGGCGCGCAGACGGAGCGTCGTCATGAATGCCGGGCAGCAGTCACATTTGGGTTGCCGGGGCATGTGTGTTATTTGCAGTTCCCTGAAATCGGGGAGGGGATCGTGGGCGGACCGCGTTGCATCGTAGTGGCACATCGCTTGTGGGGTGATGCACAAGATCACTTTGGGCGTCCGCGCAGCGCTCGCAATAGCCGCGTGCGCACCGGAACATGAAGGCGCCGGCCGTCGATTACGTCCGGCCGGGCAGTCTGGCTGAAGCCATCGATCTGCTGGCGAAAAGCCAGGACGAGGCGCGGGTTATTGCAGGCGGGCAGTCGCTGGTCGCGATGATGAACCTGCGGGTCGCCGTGCCGAGGCTGCTTATCGACATTGCGCGCTTGCCGGAGCTGACGGCGGTTGCAGACGACACGGAGGCGGTAACCCTCGGGGCTTGCGTGACGCATGCGGCAATAGAGGATGCCAGGATCGCCGACCCGTCGCGCGGTCTAATGCCGAAAGTCGCCAGCGGGCTCGCCTATCGGGCAATACGCAATCGGGGAACGATCGGAGGCAGTCTGGCGCTATCGGACCCGGCGGCCGAATGGCCCGGCGTCCTGACAGCGCTCGACGCAGAAGCCATGCTATGCGGGCCAACCGGCCGGCGGTCGCTCAAATGCGCCGAGTTCACGACCGGGATTTTCGAGACACGGCTCGGGCCGGACGAAATCGTCGAGAGCATACGCATCCGCAAGCTGTCGCCGGAGGCCCGCTGGGGATATGTGAAGCTCTGCCGAAAATCGGGCGAGTTCGCGAGTGCGCTGGCGGTCGTTGTCTGCGACCGCGCACTCGGTTATTGGCGCGTCGTGCTCGGCGCGGCCAATGGTGCGCCGCTGGTTCTCGAGAGTGCATCGCGGGTCGTTTCCGAAGGCGCAATGGGCCAGCTGCAGGAGGCCGTCCGCGATGACCTCGATCGCGCGGCCGACCGGCATTTCGACGAGTTCCAGCTCAACCTTCACACTGTCGTCGCGATGCGTGCCGCACAGCAGGCTCTCTCATGACCAAAGACGTGCGCCGCGCATCTCCGGTCTTTGCGGGCGGCGGTGTTCCACGGAAGTCATCAGCCATGCGCAATAGAACGCCGAGAAGCTTGATCGCCGACTTCCCGCCGCACGCGGATGAGCGAGAGCTGGCGATCCGTCCGGCCGCCTGCCGAACTGCGAGGCACGACGCCGAGATCGTCTCAATAGGAGTGCGGCGCAGACTCCGGCGGCGATGTGTACGCGCTCGGGGCCGACGGCATGTCGGGAAGAGTCACGAGCTCTCTCGCGAGGCTGCGCATGTCTGAGGCGGGAGGCAACGCAGGTGCCGCTCACAATCAGGCTTCCTCGGCGGTGAGATTGACCGCGATCCGTATACGGCTCAATGGCTCCGCCGTTGCAGATGATGTGCCGCCACGACTGTCCTTGGCGGATTTTCTGCGCGAGCGGCGCAATTTGACCGGAACCCATCTCGGTTGCGAACACGGCGTGTGCGGCGCCTGCACGGTCCTTGTCGACGGCGAGCCGGCGCGCTCGTGTCTGATGCTCGCTTGTGCCTGCGACGAGCGCGAGGTCGAGACGATCGAAGGCTTCGCGGGTGACCCCGTCATCGACGCGCTGCGCCGAACTTTTCATCAGCATCACGCACTGCAATGCGGGTATTGCACGCCGGCAATGTTGATTACGGCGCGCGATCTCATCCTGCGTCAGCGAGCGGGCTCCGCGCGCGAAATCCGCGACGGGCTCGCCGGCAATATCTGCCGCTGCACCGGCTATACCAATATTGTCACGGCGATCGCAGAGGCCGCCAGGGAGCTGCGAAGGGGAGCCGCCAATGCCCAATGATGCATACGGTGTCGGCGCGTCCCTCCTGCGCAAAGAGGATAACCGCCATCTTCATGGGCGCGGACAATTCGTCGCGGACGTCAAACTACCCGGCACAGTGGATGTCGCGTTCGTCCGTAGCCCTCACGCGCATGCCCGTATCCGCTCGATCTCGGTGCCACCGGAGGCTCGCGGCCATGTTTTCACGGCTGTCGATCTGCCGCGCGTCACGCCGATCCGGGTCGTCTCGCACTCGACCGGCGCGAAATCACCCCCCTGGCCGCCGCTTGCGACAGACAAGGTTCGGTATGTCGGCGAGGCCATCGCCGCCTGTGTTGCGCCATCGCGCGGCGAGGCGGAGGACCTCGCCGCGGCCGTCACGGTCGACTTCGAGGTTTTGGAACCGGTCATCGACCCGGTACGTGACATGCGCGGCAGCCGCCATCCGGTGCACGAGCATTGGGGTGACAATCTCTACATCGAGCACGCGCTGCAGGCCGGCGATGTCGGCGCAGCCGCGCGCGCTGCCGAAGTGACGCTGACGCGCGAGTTTCGCATGCAGCGGCAGTCCGGCGCGCCGCTCGAATGCCGCGGCGTGCTCGCCTATCGCGACCATCGCCTTGACGAAGTCGTCCTCTACGCGTCGACGCAGACGCCGCACACCCTGCGTGTCGCGCTTGGCGAGATCCTGGGTCTCGAGGAGCGCCGCATCCGCGTCGTCGCACCCGATGTCGGTGGCGGTTTCGGGCCCAAAGCTCGGCTCTACCCGGAAGAAATCATACTCGCGGCCTTGGCGCTCGAGCTCGATCGTCCGGTGCGCTGGATCGAGGACCGCGGCGAGCATCTGCTGGCGACGGCGCATACCCGAGACCACCACTACAAGGCCACCGTGTATGCGGACCGGCAGGGCCGCATCCTCGGGCTCGACGCCGAAATCGTTGTCGATGCCGGGGCCTATGGATTGTGGCCGCAGGGTCCGTATCACGAAGCCGGCATGGTGGCCCGGGCGTTGCCAGGGCCGTATATGATCCCGAACTACAGGGCCAGGCATTACACGGTTGCCACCAACAAGACGCCGCTCGGCCCCTATCGCGGGGTCGGCCGCCCGGGAGCGTGCTTCGTCGTCGAGCGGCTCGTCGACGAGATCGCACGCGCCGTCGGACGCGAGCCGAACGAGGTGCGGACCCTGAATTTGGTGCGGCCGGAGCAGATGCCGTTCACGACAATCAGCGGCATGCGACTCGACAGCGGCGATTACGGCGCGAGCGTCAAGCTATGTGCCGAGCTGTTGGACCTGCCGGCAATCCGCGCCCGGCAGCTGCAGGGCGAGCCGGACCGTAGGCTGCTCGGGATCGGATTTGCTGCCTTTGCCGAGCAGACTGCGCACGGTGCGGCGGAGTTCGCGGCCCGCGGTGCATCGATCATTCCCGGCTTCGAGAGCTGTACCGCGCGAGTGCTGAGCGATGGCAGCGTCGTTTTGATGGTCGGCATTCAGTCGCACGGCCAGGGGCTGGAAACGGTGCTCTCGCAGGTTGCCGCCGAGGAACTCGGGATCGACCCGGCGTGCATCTCGGTGCGGCATGGGGACACCGAAAGCACCGCCTTCGGGTTCGGCACGTTTGCGTCGCGCAGCATGGTGATGTCGGGCGGGGCGGTGGCACGCGCGAGCCGCATGTTGCGCGACAAACTCTGCCGCATCGGGGCGCATCTGCTGCAATGCGAGGTCGCGCAGGCGCATTGCGCAGATGGCATGGTGGTAGGGCCGCGGGGGGCGGTCCCGATCGCCGAAATCGCCAAGGTCGCGCATTTGCGTATGGATGGATTGCCGCAGGGCGTTGATCCGCTGCTAGACGCGACCGCGACTTACGAGCCGGCGATCAGCACCGGTGTTTTTTCCTATGCGACGCACGGCGCCGTTGTCGCGGTCGATGCGGA
Organism: Alphaproteobacteria bacterium; assembly: GCA_017353855.1. GTDB lineage: Bacteria > Pseudomonadota > Alphaproteobacteria > ATCC43930 > CGMCC-115725 > AP-15. The sequence continues at coordinate 9,044 of JAFMSA010000007.1, read as the reverse complement.
TACCGGCTTTATCGAGCTCCTCGACTACGCCGTCGCTGAGGATTGCGGCACGATGGTCAACCCGATGCTCGTCGAAGGCCAGATCCGCGGCGGCGTCGTGCAGGGTATTGGCACCGCTCTATTCGAGGAGATCCCGTATGACGAGGGGGGCCAGCCGCTCGCCGGCACGCTGGCCGACTATCTGATGCCCGGCGCCGCCGAGATGCCGGCGATCAAGATCGGCCATCTCCACACCCCAACGCCGCACACCGAATACGGCATGAAGGGCATGGGTGAAGGCGGTGCCGTCGCCCCGCCCGCCGCGATCGCCAATGCCGTCCGCGACGCCCTGTTCTCGGTCGGTGCCGAAGTCAACGAGACCCCCCTTACACCGCGGCGGATAATGGCGGCGATCCGAAAGGCGGGCGAGGCCCACGTCCGGACGTGATCATGCTCTCCACCCGATGCGTGAGCGGCCTTGCGATAGAGGGTATTATCAGGATGCGTCCACGCGCGATCCGCTGTGACGGCGCGGGCACCCGCCGACGCGGGTTGCGCGCGTCCCGCTTGCCTCTTGAGAGGGGGGTTCGGCATCGCGGCCCTCCTCGGTTCGGCAACCGGCCAAGCCGTGCAGGTCCGGCCGATGTCGAGACTGCCTTCCTGCAGCGTGCCGCTCCCAGTCGGCGATCGGGCCCGGCATCCGACTACGCAGGGCTGATCCACGGACCGGAACTGCCAGTACGGAGACGACCGCTATGAGCTGGGACATCCTGATTCGCGGTGGCAGGTTGATCGACGGTAGCGGGCGGCCCGGCAAAATCGGTGACCTCGCCATTCGCGAGGGTCGGATCGCCGCGCTCGGCCGGTCGCTTTCGGTTTCGGCAACCAGGGTGATCGATGCCGAGGGGCTGGTGGTGGCGCCTGGCTTCATCGACATCAAGACGCATTCCGATTTCACGTTACCGATCAACCCGAAGGCCGAGAGCAAACTGCGGCAGGGAGTGACGACCGAAATCATCGGGCATTGCGGGTTTTCGGTGGCGCCGGTACTGCCGGGAAAGGCGCAATTGCTCGCCGACTATCTGAGCGGCGGCGCACCGTGGCTGCCGTTCCGCGAGATGCGTTTTCCCGAATATCTCGAGACCTTTCCGCCGGTCGCGGTCAATACCGGGATGCTGGTCGGCCACAACACGCTGCGGCTGATGGTGATGGGGCTCGAGGACCGCGCGCCGCGGGGGGCCGAACTCGACGCGATGACCGCGCTGCTGGAGGAGGGGCTCGCCGCCGGCGCGCTGGGGCTTTCTTCGGGGCTGTTCACGCCGCCCGGCAGCTTTGCCGCGCCGCCGGAGATGCTCGCCTTCGGCGCCGTGTTGAAGCGCCATGACGCCGCGTATTTCACGCATATTCGCGACGAGTCGAACGGGGTGATCGGCGCCGTCGAGGAGGCGATCGATTTCGCCCGCCGGGTCGGGGTCCATGTCGAGATCGTGCATCTGAAATGCTCGGGCCTCGACAATTGGGGGAAGGCGGCGCAGATCCTGGCAATGCTGGAGGCGGCCCGGGCCGGAGGCTACGATATCGACTGCGACGCCTATCCGTATGCGGCCGGGGCCAACCCGCTGAAGAACCTGCTTCCGGCCTGGGTGCAGGTCGGCGGCCAGGAGGCCATGCTGGCGCGTCTCGCGCTCCCCGAGACCCGCGACCGGATCCGCTCCGCGATCGCCCGCGACGGGCTCAACAATTGGGGCCGCATTCCGTCCTGGCAGGCGGTGCAGATCTCCGTATCGCCGAACCTGCCGCAGCGTGCCGGTGAAACCATTGCCGCACTTGCCGCGGCGCGCGGCTGCGACCCGATCGATCTCGTCTGCGACTACCTGATCGAGGACAACGGCGCAACGCGCGTGCTGATCACGTCGATCGCCGAAGAGGACATCCGCGAGATCGTCCGCTCGCCCTCGGCCCTGGTGGGCTCGGACGGCAATTGCGTGGCGGATTACGGGGTTGTCGGCCAGGGAAAGCCGCACCCGCGGTTCTACGGAACTTTCCCGCGCATCCTCGGCCGTTATGTCCATGAGGAGCGTGTGCTGCCGCTCGAGCGGGCGGTGCGCAAAATGACCGGGGCGACCGCGCGGGCATTGAGCCTGCGCGACCGAGGGCTCCTGGAGGAGGGGTACCGGGCCGATGTCACGATCTTCGACCCTTCGGACTTTAAGGACCGCGCGACTTACGCCGATCCGCACCAATATCCGAGCGGCGAGCGCACGACAGTGATCGTCAACGGTGTGATCGTTGTCGAGAACGCCCGGCACACCGGTGCGACGCCCGGCATCGTGCTGCGGCGCGGCGCCGACGGAACGGTCGGCTGATCAATCCTGATCAATCCGCAGCCCTGCGCGGCGGGCGGGAGTGTCGTCAACTCGCCGCGGCGATGAGGGGAGAAGAGGGCGCCGATCAGCACCAGCAGGTCGAAGTGCGACAGGATCCGGAACACGCAGGCGGCATAATTTCTCGGCACCACGTGCAAAGTGATCCTGATGCCCCCATTGCGGCGTGAGCTGCCGCTCGGTTACGATAAAAACGGGCGTATGGGTCACATCGCCGCGCTCATTCTCGATGAGGTCCGCGACCCCGACGCCCGCCCGCTGCACATCCCGATGCCGCGGGACGAGCGCCTCAAACCCGTGTGTGCGGCGCTATTACGGGAGCCCGGCAGGCCGGAGACATTGGAAGAGCGGTCCGGCATCGCCGGCGCCAGTAGCTGCACATTGGCGCGGCTGTTCGCACGCGAGACCGGAATGCGCTTTGTCGACTGGCGGCATCAAGCCCGTCTCGCCGAGGTTCCGGTGCGGCTCTATGCCAGGCTCAGCGCCCTCACCGCAATGTTCCTCAAGGCGCTTGGCAAAGCCCCGCGCGATTATTTCGGCCACCCGGCCGAAGGACTTCGCGCCCCGGAAGAGCGGTGATGAACCCGAAGTCCACCACGCTATTGGCCGCCATCGCGGGGAGCATCGCCTATCTCGGGCTCGCTGTTCTCGGTCGGGGCGGGATTGCGGAATTTTTCTCGCAGCCCGCTTTGACAGCCCTCGCGGTCGTGACCCTCCTGCTGACTGTCGTCGCGCTCTTCAGTAACGGAAATCTGAGCCCCGGCGTGCGCGAGGATCGCGCCAATCGTTGGGTCCTCGTCGTCTTCGGGGTGATTGGGCTCCTCGACGGTTTTCTGCCGGCCTACACCGACCGCAAAGATTTCTGGACACTGGACGCAGAGGCCATTCGCTGGGTTGGCGTGACGCTCTTCACCGCCGGCGGCGGGCTGCGCCTCTGGCCGGTCTTCGTGCTCGGCCCTCGGTTCAGCGGGTTGGTCGCGATCCAGCCCGGGCACACGCTTGTCACGCACGGCATCTTTAGTGTCGTCCGCAACCCCAGCTATCTCGGAATGCTGATCATGACGCTTGGCTGGGCTCTTGCCTTTCGGTCGTGGATCGGTGTGCTGCTCGCGGCTCTTCTGATACTGCCGCTGCTCGCGCGCATCCGCGCGGAAGAGGCGCTGCTGCGCGCGCAATTCGGGGAAGAATACGAAGCCTATTTCCATCGGACAGCGCGGCTCATCCCCGGCCTCTATTAGAGCAGGCCGGATCGGCGGCCAGGCAGAGGAGGATCGCGTCCGGCGTGCCGCCGTTCATGATCGAGCAGCCACTGCTTGCGATGGAGGCCGCCGCCATATCCGGTCAGTGCGCCGCTCGCGCCGATGATCCGGTGACAAGGCACGACAACGGCGACGGGGTTGGCGCCGTTCGCCAATCCGACGGCGCGGCCCGCGCCGGCCCGGCCGAGCCGAGCCGCCAGCCGGCCGTAGCTTGTCGTCTCTCCCGGCGGGATCGTGCGGAGAGCCGCCCAGACCTCCCTTTGAAAATCGGTCCCGCCGGTAGCGATCGGGATGTTGTCGAGGCTGGCGAGCGTCCCCGCGAAATAGGCATCGAGAGGCTCCGCGATCGCCGTCGGCGGGCAGGCGGAAGAAAGTTCGTAATTCCGGTAATGGCGCCGGAGCAGGCGGGCGAGGCGCGTTTCACAATCTTCGAAATCGAGCGCCCGCAGTTGCCGGCGCGCGTCCCATGCCAGCAGCATCGCTCCCAGCGGCGAAGGGTGGCGGGCAAACTGCAACAACATCATCGGCGCGCTCCTCATGCGGCTTGCGGAAATCCTTGCGTGGCGTCGGCGGTCCAAAGGTGAACCGCCGCGTAGGCTCGCCACGGCCGCCAGCTCTCGGCGCGCTCAAGCAGCTCACGAGCTGTGGGGCGCCGGCCGGTAGCGGCGGCATAGGCGCGCATCAGCCCGATATCGGCAGCAGGGAAGGCGTCATTCTCATTGAGGCCGCGCATCGCGATGTATTGAGCGGTCCATTCGCCGACACCCGGCAGCTCGATGAAGCGCGCAATCGCGCTTGCGAGGTCCTGTCGCGGATCGAAAAGCCCGGGATCGCGGCAGACCGCGCGCGCCAAGCCGGCGATGCCGGCGGCTCGCGCCCTCGGCATGCCGAGCATCGCGACCCCGTCGGCATCGACGCGTTCGGGCCGCGCAAATGCGTGGGTCAGTCCGGCTACCGCAGCGCCGCCGGGCACGGGATCGCCGAATGATGCCGCAATCTTGCCGGCGAGGCGCCGCGCGGCAGCGAGTGTGATCTGCTGGCCGAGCACGGCACGGACGGCGATCTCGAACCCGTCCCATCCGCCGGGCACGCGCAGCCCCGGCCGCGCGGCCAGAAGCGGTGCGAGCAACGGGTCGCGGCTCAGCGCGGCGGCTATCGCGACAGGGTCGGCGGCGAGGTCGAACAGGCGCCGGATGCGGGCGATGATGACCGGCAGTGCATCCAGCCGCGGGAAATGAACGGTCGTGCGCAGTGCGGTTTGTGCCGGCCGGTGGGTGACCTCGATCCGGCCGATCGTCTCACCGATCTGAATAATCCGGCGGTAGCGGTCGGCGGCGACCGTCTCGACACCCGGTATGGCGCGGGTGCGGAAAAACCCCATCGTTGCTTCCCAATCGTAGGGAGCACGGTACGGCAGCAGCAGCGTGATTGCCGCTTCGGCGGCCGGCGCCGCGAGTCCCTTGGCGCGGCGCAGCTCGCCCGGCGGGCGGTTATAGAGCTGTCGAAACGTCTCGTTGAAGCGGCGCACACTGCCAAAGCCGCTCGCCAGCGCAATTTCGGTCAGCGAAAGGTTTGTCTGGTGAATGAGCTGCTTTGCGAGCAGCACGCGCCGCGTCTGAGCGACCGTGACCGGTGCCGCCCCGAGATGCTGGCGGAACAGGCGGCGCAATTGGCGGCCGCCCAGTCCGAGGCGGCCGGCCAAGGTTTCGACGCCGCTTGCGTCGAGCGCTCCGCTCTCGATCAGCGCGAGAGCGCGCGAAACGGTGGCGGAGGTGCCGCGCCAGGCCCCGAGGTCGGGCGCGCTTTCCGGGCGACAGCGCAGGCAGGGGCGAAAGCCGGCTTTCTGAGCCGCCGCCGCTGAGGGCACAAAAACGCAGTTCTCGATTTTCGGAGGCCGCGCCGGGCAGATCGGGCGACAGTAGACACCCGTGGTCTTCACGCAGGTGAAAAACCGCCCGTCATAGCGCGCATCGCGCGCGAGCAGGGCCCGGTAACAAGCGACAGGCTCAAGATGCATCGCCGCAATTATAGGAGAAACGGGATCCGGTTCTCGCGGTTTTCGGACATGGTTGCCGCCCGGCACGGACGGGAGCCGGCCGCGCAACGCTTCGCCCCGACCGCCGGATCGCTTGCTGTCCTTTCCCGCGGGTTCGCCGATACGGGGCCGGCACGCGCGCCGTGGGTACTCTCAATCTCCAGCTTTGTCGTAAAACCCGGCAATGCCCTTGCCCGAAACGAGAGTCGATGGGAGGACAAAGTGCCGGGCTCTCTGTGCGTCTGCCTGCGAGCAGAGCTGTGGCTTCACGGCCGATCGTCTCGACCGCGCGACCGGCTGTCTTCGCGGGATGCAAGTGATCGCGACCCTTTCCGCGGGCTACACCGCAGGCAACAACTCCTCTCAGATCAGAGCCATGTTAGGGCCGAGGGGAGATTTCTCGATGTCGGCAATCGCGGCTACAACAGCATCGCCCGTCGACCCTGCGAGCATTGGCGGCGGCCCGTCAGCGGCGGCCGAAGCGGTGCCGAGCGCCTTTGCCGTGGACCCGGCGGACCCTTTCGTAGTCGCGGCCGGAAATCGCCTCCGACCGTCTGGCGCCCTACCGTGTCGCTAAGGTTCGGACGCGCTGACTCCGCTGGCAGCCTATGCGATGGGCCAAAGTGCCTGCGGCCGTGCCGGCGACACGGTCTTGGCACCTGGCAACGGGCAGCCCGCATCGTTCGCGCGCGCCGACGACCGCGGGTGTTTCGAGCCGAGACCGGAACCCCACAAAGGCCAGATTCCGTTTTGGTAGTTCCGATAATGACGCTTGTTCGGCGTTTTATTCCGGTGCCTCAGATCAGGATATTTCTTGTTGATAACCGCCGACGGCCGGAATTTTCGGTTGGAGACTCAAAATTTCCGGTCCGGCGCGCTGCGGGAATACGCCGGTAAAGGCTCGGTTCGGACCGCCGATTTCCGCGAGCGGGTCGCGGTTGTGCGGCGACACGATGACATTCCCCGCTGAGGTTAATCGGGAATTCGCCTCCGCGGTTTACCCCGTCAATCCGCGAACGCGGCGATCCCGGTCTGCGCGCGCCCGAGGACTAGGGCGTGGATGTCGTGAGTACCCTCATAGGTGTTGACGGCCTCCAGATTCATCACGTGTCGGATCACGTGAAACTCATCGGCGATGCCGTTGCCGCCGTGCATATCGCGGGCCGTGCGCGCGATGTCGAGCGCCTTGCCGCAATTGTTGCGCTTGAGGATCGAGACCATCTCGGGCGTGTCGCGGCCCTCGTCCTTGAGCCGCCCCAGGCGCAGGCAGGCGTGCAGGCCGAGGGTGATTTCGGTCTGCATATCAACAAGCTTTTTCTGGATCAGCTGATTGGCAGCCAGCGGACGCCCGAACTGGCGGCGGTCGAGCGTGTAATTGCGCGCCGCATGCCAGCAGAACTCGGCGGCGCCGAGCGACCCCCAGGCAATCCCGTAGCGCGCGCTGTTGAGGGCGGAGAACGGGCCGCGCAGCCCTGTGACCCCGGGCAACAGGTTCTCGTCCGGGACGAACACGTCGTCCATGACGATCTCGCCGGTGAGGGAGGTGCGCATGCTGAACTTGCCCTCGATCTTGGGCGCGCTGAGGCCCTTCATCCCCCTTTCGAGAATAAACCCGCGCACAATGTCATCATCGGTTTTGGCCCAGACGAGAAACACATCGGCGATCGGCGAATTCGTGATCCACATCTTCGCGCCGCGCAACCGGTAGCCGCCGGCGACCGCCCTCGCGCGGCTCGTCATGCCGCCGGGGTCGGATCCGTGGTCGGGCTCGGTCAGGCCGAAGCAGCCCACCCATTCGCCCGAGGCGAGCCGGGGCAGGTATTTCCGGCGCTGCTCCTCGTTGCCGAACCGGTAGATCGGGTACATGACGAGGCTCGACTGCACGCTGAGCGCAGAGCGGTAGCCGCTGTCGACGCGCTCGACCTCGCGCGCGATCAGCCCGTAAGAGATGTAATTGACCCCGGCACAGCCGTAACCCTCGATGACCGAGCCGAGAAAGCCGAGCGCCCCCATTTCGTTCATAATCTCGCGATCGAAACGCTCGTGCCGATTGGCCGTGAGCACGCGCGGAAAGAGTTTCTCCTGGCTATAGGCCCGCGCGCTCTCGCGCACCATGCGCTCCTCCTCGCTGAGCAACTCGTCGAGGCGCAGCGGATCGGTCCAATCAAAGGCGGGGGTACTGGTCATCGTTGCTTTCGCAAGCGGGTCATCCGGATTGCGCTGTATAGAAGAATGTCGCCGACAGCGAAAGCCGGCGCGCTGGCCGACCGCCGGGTCTGTTGTCCGGCGGTTCGCGGACTGGAACGGAAATAGCGTTCCTCGGTTGACCGGTTCCCTGATCAGCGCCGGAATTTCCGGCCTGAGCGCGTCGAAGCACGGCGAGCTTGAGGATCATGTTCTGCACGCGGTTGTTTGCGCTCGACCACACCGGCAAGGCCTTCATGGCGCGAGCGCACATCTGGCGCGGGGCGGATGCGAACACTCGCAATCGAGGGTCCCGGTCCCGCCATGCAGAAAAGCGACCCGTGCGGCATAGCGGGCGGCCTTGACTCGCCGCTGAGCGATCCGGTGCCCGCACGGGCCTCGTTTGCCCGGCCTTAGCGTTCGCGGGCGATGCGGATGAACGTTGCGAGGATCCGAAATCCGGCTTTGAGGGTGCCGCTGAGTGTTCCGGCGACCTTGGAGCTGCCGGCCAGACGCCGGCCGTAGCGGACCGGCACTTCGGCAACCCGCAGCCCGAGACGCGCGGCCCGCATCTGCATCTCGAGATTCCAGCCGTAGGTCATCTCGCGCATCGCCAGGCCCGCGAGCGCATCTGCGCGGATCGCCCGGAAGGCGCACATGTCGGTGTAACGCACGCCATAAAGCAGGCCGATCGCGGCGCCGATCAGGCGCCCGGCGAACGTCTGATGGACGCCCATGCTTCCCCTCTCGCGCTCACCCCGGGTGCGCGAGCCGATGACGAAATCGAATTTGTCCTCGATTATGGGTTGCACCAGGTTCGGAATCCACTCCGGTTGATCGCTGCCATCGCCATCGAGAAAAACGAGGATTTCCGAACCGTCGGTCGTTGCGGCTGCGGCACCCGCAGCGCAGGCTCGCCCGTAGCCGCGTTCTCTTTCGGCGAGCACGCTCGCTCCGGCGGCGCGCGCCTGCGCCACGGTGCGATCACGGCTGCCTCCGTCGACGACAATGACGTCGTCGACCCAGTCGCGCGGCACCGCCGCGACAACCGCGCCGATTGCGCCCTCCTCATCGAGCACCGGGATGATCGCTGCGATCCGCGCGCGGCGCTTCGCGCTCACAGGCTCCAGCGCACCCCGCACGAGGCGCAGGCCCGCGGTGGGGTTTGGCTCAGCAATGCACGCCGGAATTGCCGGTAGCGCG
>JAFMSA010000641.1 GCA_017353855.1 Alphaproteobacteria bacterium | reverse complement strand
TCGAAGTCCAGTTCCTCGGGCTCGACAATACCTGCGCGCGGATGCTCGAGCGCCCAGACGATGCCGGCCAATACCGCGGCGGTGACCTGCAGGGAGGTGGCGTTGTTGTACGGCGCGACCCGGCGGGCCTCCGCAATCGTCAGACGTGATCCGAACCAATACACCCCCTTGGCGAGACCCATCAGGAGCACCCCGAGCTCGTCGGTTCCGGTCGTGATTTCGTCCGTCATCAACCGCTTGCGGTCCTGCACCACCCAGTTTTTCCCGGCAAGCTCGTGCAGGCTCAGTACGGCGTCATCACACGGGTGATAAGCGTAATGGCAGGTCGGACGGCTGCGCACCTTGCCGCCTTGCGCGGCCGTCAGATAGTCCGCGATCGAGATCGATTCACCATGGGTGATCAGAAAGCCGTGGTAGGGACCTTCCAGCGGCGTCCAGCTGCGCACGCGCGTCGCGGCGCCCGGCCGCAGCAGGTAGATCGCGGCATTGGAGCCGAAATCGTGCCGCCGGCCATCCGGCGGAAAGTGCCGCTCGTGCGTTCCCCAGCCGAGCTCTGCGGGTTGCGAGCCTTCGCTCACGAAGCCGTCGATCGACCAGGTATTGACAAATTCGCCGGGTTCCTTCGGTATCCTCGACACCTGTGTGTCGCGCTCGGCGATGTGAATGACCTTCACGCCGAGCCGCTCGCATAGACCAGCCCATTGCTCCCGAGCGGCCGGCACCTGGCCGCCGAGACCCGCATCCTTCGCAAGATCGATCAGCGCCTGTTTGACAAAATGCGAGACGAGGCCGGGATTGGCGCCATGCGTCAGAACTGCGGTCGGCCCTTGTGGAAAGCGCTGGCGGAGCGCCAATGCGCTCTCGCGCAGCGCGTAATTCGAACGCGCCGAAGGCGGCAGGCCGGGATCGGTGTAGCCGCCCGGCCAGGGCTCGATGCAGGTATCGAGATAAAGCGCAGATTTTTCCTGACACAGTTCGATCAGTGCGAGGCTCGAGACGTCGACCGAAACATTGAGCAGAAAATCGCCGACGCTCAGCTGCGGATCGAGGACCGCGCGATAGTTGCTGCGGGTCAGAGCGGTTTGCACAAAGCGGATGCCGTATTCTGCCGCGACATCGTATCCGCGCCGCTCGGCCGTGATGATGGTAATCTGATCGGCCGTGATCGCGATATGGCGCAGCAGCAGTGGCAGGACACCCTGACCTATGCTGCCAAAACCGACAATGACGAGGCGGCCGGAGAAGACGACGTGCTTCTTGTCGAGCATGATGGGTCGAGGAGCTGGTAGGATCACGCAAGCCCGTAAGGTCGCTCTCCGGCGAGAGAATTACAACCGTCCGGCAGCCGGGCTGATGTGCACCCGCTTAGGCGGAGACGGCGGAGCAATGCGAAAATTCGTGGCGGCGGTATTGCTGGGTGCGTTGCTCGTCCCGGGACCCGTCTGGGCACAGGCAAAAAGCGGCAGAGGGCTCGGCTACGAGCAGCTGAATTTATTCACCGAAGCCTACGAGCGCATACGACAGGACGCGGTCGAACCGGTCGGTCGTGCAAAACTCATCGCGGCGGCGATCGCCGGCATGTTGTCCGGCCTGGACCCGCGCTCAAGCTATATCAGCGAAGCCGCGTTGAAAGCCATGCAGGCGCCGCCTGACGACGACCAGCTCAGCCTCGGGCTCGTGATGACGATCGACAACGGTCAGCTGAAGGTCGTCTCGCCCCGGGACGGGTCTCCGGCGGCGCAGGCGGGCATCGAGCCCGGCGACCTGATCGTTGCGATCGACCAAGAGCCGACCTTCGAGTTGACGCTGGCTGAGGCGGAGCAGAAGTTGCGTGGCTCCGCCGGAGGCGAGGTCGAATTGACCTTGCGACGCGGCAAGGACAGCCCGGCAACAATTAAAATCAAACGCGCTGCGTACAAAGTTCACACGGTGACGGCCCGCCTCGAGGCGGGGAATATCGGATACCTGCGGATTGCGGGGTTTAACGGCACGACCCCGCAAGCGCTGACCGGCGCGATCCAGGATCTGCGGCAACATACAGGCGGCAAGCTGATAGGCTTCATCCTCGATTTACGGAACAATCCGGGAGGCAGTTTCGATGCGGCGGTCGGCGTCGCCGATACGTTCATCGACAAGGGCGACATCGTCGTCGTCAAGGGGCGCAAGCCTGGCAGCGTCAAGCGGATTGCCGCTACTCCGGGCGACGCCGCGCAGGGTCTGCCGGTGGTCGCGCTGATCAACGGCGGCACGGCACGCGAAGCCGAACTCGTCGCCGCTGCTCTTCAGGACAACCGCCGGGCGGTGCTCCTCGGCACAAAGAGTTTTGGCGAAAGCTCGATCGAGACCCTGATCCCGTTGCCCGGAAACGGCGCCATCAGGCTCACGACCGCCCGCTTCGCGACACCGACGGGACGGAGGATTCAAGGCAACGGGATTGACCCCGATCTGACGGTCATGCCGTTCAAGCTTGCGAAGCTCGCGTCGAGCGAGCGGCTCCACGAGGCGGATTTGCGCGGTGCGCTGAAGAATACCGACCCGGTGAATCCGAACGCCGGGGAGCAGGCCGCCAAGCCCGCAGACGGGGTGCCGGCGCCTTCGGCGACGGGCGCAACCCTCGCGGTGGCGAGCGGGGACATCGGCTCGCACAGCGACGAGCAGCTGGGCGAGGCGGCGGACGTGCTGCGCGGGTTGGCGCTCCTCAGCGGCCGGGCGGAGTGATCGCCGGACTGAGTCCGTCAGAGCCGGCTGTTGGGGGCTGAAGGGTGGTTTTTTGGGCAGCAGCGCGATAAATCTCGCCGGTCATAGCGCTCCGGCGCGGACGAACCGGCCTGTGTGTCCAGCTTGGAGAAAGCATGACGATGCCGTCGCGCTCGTCAAACGTCGGCTTGTGAATAAGGAGGGCTGGAAATAATTCGGGACGCCCAGGCTTGGCGGCGAGCGTTTACAGGTAACCGCGCCGGCGCCGGTTCTTTTGCGCCCGTTCCCGAGGAGGTTTCCTCGGTTCGGGTCGTGACCTACAACATTCATACCTGCGTCGGCGTCGACAGACGTTACGACCCCGACCGGATCGCGGCAGTGTTGCGGGAGATCGATGCGGACGTTGCCTGTCTGCAGGAGGTGGATGCCCGTCCCGGCGTCGGACGACGTGCCGACCAGTGGGCTTATCTGGGTGAGGCCACCGGCTGTCG
>JAFMSA010000114.1 GCA_017353855.1 Alphaproteobacteria bacterium | reverse complement strand
TGTCCTTCAGCGCCGTCCATCCCGGGTGCAGACAGGCGACCGGCGCCCGCTGTGCCCACAGGACGTCCATTGCGGCAAGGTCGCGCGCCGCAAACGCGCGGTAGAATTCGAGATTTGCGGCTAGCACGGCATCGTAGTCGGTCATTCCATTCCCTCGTTGTTTCGTCGACCCGACGATACGACGATGACGCGATTGTCACCAGCCGCGCAAAACCGCTGCCTAAATTTCAGGCAGGTCGCTGCAATACGCCAGGCCTTTCCAGATCCCCGGCACCCGCGGGGGCTTGGCCTCGATCTTGCTGCCCCTCTCAAGCGGCGGCCGGCGGGGCCGCACCGGGACATGCAAAGAGGGAGGCACCGAGGTGCTGAAGAATATCCGCTACGCGGTAGCGGTCGCAGCCGTCATCGCGGGCATGCCGATCGCGGCTACCGCGCAAAGCGGGGACACGATCAAGGTCGGCGTCCTGCATTCTCTGTCCGGCACAATGGCGATCAGCGAGACGACGCTGAAAGACACCATCCTCATGATGGTGGACGACCTCAACAAGCACGGTGGACTGCTTGGCAAGAAGGTTGAAGCGGTCGTGGTCGATCCCGCGTCCAACTGGCCGCTCTTCGCCGAGAAGGCGCGCGACCTCCTGTCGAAGGACAAGGTCGCGGCCGTGTTCGGCTGCTGGACCTCTGTGTCCCGGAAATCCGTGTTGCCGGTTTTTGAGGAACTCAACGGCCTGTTATTTTACCCGGTTCAGTACGAAGGCGAAGAAAGCTCCAACAACGTCTTCTATACCGGTGCTGCACCAAATCAGCAGGCGATCCCGGCGGTGGAATATTTGATGAGCGGCGAAGGCGGCTCGGTCAAGCGCTGGGTGCTGGAAGGAACCGATTACGTCTATCCGCGCACGACCAACAAGATCCTCGAAGCCTTCCTCAAATCGAAGGGCGTGCCGCCGGAAGACATCAGAGTCAACTATACGCCGTTCGGCTACTCGGACTGGCAGACCGAAGTGGCCGCAATCAAGAGCTTCGCCTCGGCCGGAAAGAAGACCGCCGTCGTCTCGACAATCAACGGCGACGCCAACGTGCCCTTTTATAAGGAGCTCGCCAATGCCGGCATCAAGGCGTCCGACATCCCCGTTGTCGCCTTTTCGGTCGGCGAAGAGGAACTCGCCGGCATCGATACGAAGAATCTCGTCGGCCACCTCGCCGCGTGGAACTACTTCCAATCGGTGAAAAATCCGACCAATGAAGCTTTCATCAGACAGTGGCACGACTTCATCAAAGACCCGAAGCGCGTGACCAACGATCCGATGGAGGCCCATTACATCGGCTTCAAGATGTGGACGCACGCAGTGGAACAGGCGGGCACCACTGACGTCGACGCTGTCCGTCAGGCGATGTACGGACAGAAAGTTAAAGCGCCCAGCGGCTTTGTCGAGGTCATGAACACCAACCACCATCTTTCGAAGCCGGTCATGATCGGCGAGATCCAGTCAAACGGGCAGTTCGACGTCGTCTGGCAGACCAAGCAGGCGATCAAGGCGGATGCATGGAGCCCCTATCTCGCCGAGGATAAGGGCAAAGTCGCCGACTGGAGCTATCCGTGGGTCTGCGGCAATTGCACAAAGCCCAAGTACACGAACTGAAAAGGACAGGGGACGCGGTGTCACCCTCACCCCCCAGCCCGGAGCCTGTCGCCGGGCGGCGCCCGGATTGGAGCCGCGGGGTCGGGGCACTCCGTCGCCCGCAGGGCGGGAGACGGAGCTGACCCCCGGATCGCAGTCCGCGGGACAGCGGGCAAGGGTCCGCGTCGCCGGGCTCGCCGTGATGGTGCTGATGCTGCTCGCGGCCGCACTGCCGGCACGCGGGCAGGAGTTCGCGACATTCCTCGCCGCGTTGCGCGCCGACAGCTTTGCCGATAAAGAACAGGCGGTAGCCGCACTCGGCAAGCTCGGCGACGGGCGTGCGGTCGCGGTACTGACGGCGCTGAAGGACGGCCGCCTGCTGAAGGCGCCGGACGGCCGCGTCATCATCTCCCAGCCGCCAAACCTGATCGATCCGATGACCGGTGAGGTTGTCCCCGATCTGACGGCGGACGCGCTCGATCGGGTCCATATCAACAACCGCCTGCGCGGCGCGATCGAAGGGGCTTTGGGCGAGTTGACCCTGTTCAGCGCCGACCCCGCAGCCCGGCTCGCCGCCGCCCGGGATGCAGTGAGGCATCCCTCGGTTGACGGTGCGGTATTGCTCGAAAAAGCGATCGCGGCCGAAAAAGAGGCCGATATCCGTGCGGCAATGCAGCAAAGTCTCTCGGCTGCACGGCTCCTCTCAGGCAGCAAGCAGGAAAAGCTCGCTGCGGCACGCGCGCTCGGCACCACGACCGATCCGCAAATCAAGAACCTGCTCGACCAGTTCCGGGCCGCTTCCGAAAGCGATCCGGAGCTGCGGCAGGCGGCCGATGCCGCTCTCGCGTCGATCAAGCACAGACTCTGGCTGGTCGGCTTGCTGGCCAACCTGTTTCAGGGGGTTAGCCTGGGCAGCGTCCTGCTGCTCGCGGCGATCGGGCTCGCCATCACCTTTGGCGTCATGGGCGTGATCAACATGGCCCACGGCGAAATGATCATGCTCGGTGCCTATGCCGCCTACGTCTGCCAGCAGGTTTTCCGCGCCTTCCTCCCCGTCGGCTGGATCAACGGCTATCTCGCCGCCGCGCTACCGGTCGCTTTTCTATGCGCCGGCGCAGTCGGCGTCGCACTCGAGCGGACCGTTATCCGCCGCCTCTACGGCCGACCCCTGGAAACGCTGCTCGCCACCTGGGGCGTGAGCCTGATCCTGCAGCAGACCGTGCGCTCCATCTTCGGCTCGCCGAACCGGGAAGTCGCCAACCCGAGCTGGATGACCGGCGGGTTCGACTTGATCGGCGGTTTCACGGTCACGTGGAACCGGGTGTGCATCATCTTTTTCTGCCTGACGGTGCTGGCCGCGCTGGCACTGCTCCTCAACCGCACGAGCTTGGGGCTGCAGATGCGGGCCGTGACGCAGAACCGCCCGATGGCCTCGGTGATGGGTATTCGTACCGCCCGCATCGATGCGCTCACCTTTGGCCTCGGCTCGGGGATCGCGGGAATGGCCGGGGTGGCACTCAGCCAGATCGGCAATGTGAGCCCCAACCTCGGCACGATCTATATCGTCGACAGCTTTCTCGTCGTCGTCTTCGGCGGCGTAGGGAACCTGCTGGGAACCTTTGTCGGCGCGCTCTTCCTCGGCATCGTCAACAAATTCCTCGAACCCGTCGCCGGCGCGGTTCTCGGCAAGATCGTCGTGCTGGTGACGATCATTCTGTTCATTCAGCGGCGCCCCCGCGGGCTATTTGCGCCGAAGGGCCGCTCCGCGGAGGCTGAGGCCTGAGCCGTGCAGTCGAAGCGGCTAGAAGAACGCGCAAACACCTGGAGCCCCGGGTTCTGGGCGGCCTTCGGGGGTTGCGGGGCCGTACTCGTCCTCGGGGTGCCGATCCTCAACCTGCTTGTTCCGCCCAATTCCGCCGCCGCCATTCCGGATTACCTGGTGCCGCTGTTGGGCAAATATGTCTGCTACGCGTTATTGGCGCTGAGCCTCGACCTGATTTGGGGCTACGCAGGCATACTGAGCCTCGGTCACGGCGCGTTCTTTGCGCTCGGCGGCTACTGCATGGGCATGTATCTGATGCGGCAGATCGGCGCCCGGGGCGTTTACGGCAATCCGCTGCTGCCCGATTTCATGGTCTTCCTTGACTGGAAAGAGCTGCCTTGGTTCTGGTGGGGTTTCGACCATTTCGCCTGGGCGGCAGCCATGATCGTTCTGGTCCCGGGCCTTCTTGCGCTCGTGTTCGGCTGGCTCGCGTTCCGCTCGCGCGTAACGGGCGTTTACCTGTCGATCATCACGCAGGCGATGACTTATGCGCTGATGCTCGCTTTTTTCCGCAACGATATGGGGTTCGGCGGCAACAATGGCATGACTGATTACAAAGACATCCTGGGATGGGATGTCCATCAGCCCTCCACACGGCTGGGACTCTACCTCGCTTCGGTCGCGGCGCTCGGCCTCGGTTATCTGGTGTGCCGGTTCATTACGTCGTCCAAATTGGGCCGGGTATTGCTGGCGTTGCGCGACGCCGAAAGCCGCGTGCGTTTCCTCGGGTATTCGGTGACCCACGCCAAGCTCCTCGTGTTCACGGTCTCGGCGGTGCTCGCGGGGATCGCGGGCGCGCTCTACGTTCCGCAGGTCGGCATCATCAACCCCAGCGAGTTTTCACCCGGCAACTCCATCGAGATCGCGATATGGGTCTCGGTCGGCGGTCGGGGCACGCTGTCCGGCGCGATCGTCGGCGCCGTCCTCGTCAACCTGGCCAAGACGTGGCTGACCGGCGTTGCGGCCGAGACTTGGCTCTTCGTCCTCGGCGGGCTGTTTGTCCTGACGACGCTCGTCTTTCCGCACGGGATCATCGGGCTGTTTCGCCAAGCCCGCTCGGCCCGGCCGCGCCGCGCCGCGCCGGTCGCCGCCGCCGAGGAGCAGGCATGAACACGCCACGGCTGCCGGCCGAGCCCCTCCTGTACCTCAACGGGGTTACCGTCAGCTTCGACGGATTCAGGGCCCTCAATTCGCTTTCGCTGATCGTCGAGGAAGGCGAGCTGCGTACGATCATCGGCCCGAACGGCGCCGGCAAAACCACGATGATGGACGTGGTCACGGGCAAGACGCGGCCTGATGCGGGCGAGGTGTTTTTCCGGCGTGGGACGGATTTGAGCCGTCTCGACGAGTCCGAGATCGCCAATCTCGGCATCGGCCGCAAGTTCCAGCGGCCGACGGTCTTCGAAAACCTAACCGTCTTCGAAAACCTGGAACTTTCTTTGGCGGACAACCGCGCAATTTGGCGAACCCTGTTCGCACGGCTGACCCCTTATCGGCGGGACCGAATCGGTTCGGTGCTGGCCCGTATCGGACTGAGCGAGCAGGGCGGCACGCCGGCCGGCTCGCTCAGTCACGGCCAGAAACAATGGCTCGAGATCGGCATGCTGCTGATCCATGACCGCACGCTGTTGCTGCTCGACGAGCCTGTCGCGGGCATGACCGATCGGGAAACCGAGGAGACAGCCGAGCTCATCCTCGATCTGGCCAAAGACCGCACGATCGTCGTCGTCGAGCACGACATGGCCTTTGTGCGCAGCCTCGGTGCGAAAGTGACGGTCCTGCACGAGGGGGCAGTTTTGGCGGAAGGTTCGCTCGACCACGTCCAGAACGATCCCCGCGTCATCGAAGTCTATCTCGGACGCTGAGGCCGGTGCGTCGGTCCAGCCGGCGTGCCGATAGCGGGAATTCGTCGGTCCAACCCGGCGGCATTCCGCGTCGGCTCGCGCGTTCGCAGAGGCAGGCAAGGGGGCTCCAGGTGGGCATAGGCTGAGCGATGCTGTCGGTTGAAGCGATCGATCTCTATTACGGTGCGAGCCATACGCTGCGCCGCGTCAGCCTGACGGCTCGGAAGGGCGAGGTGACCTGCATTCTCGGCCGTAACGGCGTGGGCAAGACGAGCCTGTTGCGTGCGATCTTCGGGCTGCAGCCGATTCGCTCCGGCCGCATCTCCTGGGAGAACCGGACGCTGAACCAGCTGCCCCCTCATGAACGCGCCCGCGCCGGACTGGCTCTGGTGCCGCAAGGCCGCGAGGTTTTTCCACGGCTGACGGTCAGGGAGAATCTCGAGACCGGGTTTGCGATACTGCCACCCCGTGAGCGCCGCATCCCGGAAGAAACCTTCACGCTGTTTCCAGTGCTCAGGGAGATGCTGAACCGCCGCGGCGGCGATCTGTCGGGTGGCCAGCAGCAACAGCTGGCAATCGCCCGCGCGCTCGTCACGCGGCCGCGCCTGCTGATCCTAGACGAGCCGACCGAGGGCATCCAACCCTCGATCATCAAAGACATCGAACGCGTGATCCGAACGCTCGCCGCGCGCGGTGACATGGCGATCCTGCTGGTCGAGCAGTATTTCGAATTCGCTCGCGACCTTGCCGACGCTTATCTCGTCCTGCAACGCGGCGAAGTCGTGCTTTCCGGCCGCCGCGAGAACATGAACGAGGCGGCGGTGCGCGGTTATCTGACGGTGTGATCCCCCGACCGCCGACGCGGCCGGCTAATTCACGTCGACCGGCGGGGTGAAGATATAGCCCGTGCCGCGGACCGTCTTGATCATCGTCGGTCGTTGGGGATCGTCCTCGAGCTTGCGGCGCAAGCGCCCGACCTGAACGTCAATCGTCCGATCGAACGGTCCGGCCTCGCGGTTGCGGGCGAGATCCAAAAGCCTGTCGCGCGTCAGCACCTGGTTTGCATTATTGACAAACGCCGAGAGGAGATCGAATTCGCCGGTCGTGAGCCGGACCTCCTTACCCGAGGGCGAGAACAGCTCGCGGCTCGAAAGATCGAGGTTCCAGCCCGCGAACCTCGCCTTCGACCGCGACGGGGTGGACTGCTTGTCCGCGGCGGTGCTCGAGGCGCGGCGCATCACGCTCTTTACCCTCGCCAACAGCTCGCGCAGATGAAACGGTTTGGGTAAGTAATCGTCCGCGCCCATTTCGAGGCCGATGATGCGATCGACGATCTCGCCCCGTCCGGTCAGTATGATAATCCCAACAGTCGATTCCTGGCGCAGCGAGCGGGCCAGTGTCAGCCCATCCTCTCCGGGCAGCATCAGATCCAAGATCACCAGATCGACCGGGGACTGTGCCATGACTTTGCGCATCCCGGTGCCGTCCTGCGCTGTCGACACGCGGTATCCTTCGCCCGACAGATATTCCTGGACGAGGTCGCAAATTTCCCGCTGATCGTCGACGATCAGGATGTGACCGTTGTCATTCATGCCGGCCAAATTCCGCTACCCCTCACCCTCTCCGCATCCGGCGACAAACCCGGGTGCCAGCATCTCACCGACCACCATACATATAGTTACAAAATCTTACACAAAACGGGCTGGCCTGACATCATCGGATTACCGCCCGTCCCTACACTCCGTTGCGCCCAGATCGGCCAAACCGGCTGATTTACATAGGCGAAAGGAGCGCTTGTGGCCGACACTCACCGGGACATCGAAGCCGAAATCCCGCGTCTGAGGCGATATGCGCGAGCCCTGACGCGCGATGTCGTCACTGCTGATGATTTGGTTCAGGATTGCCTGACCCGGGCACTTGGTAAACTGCACCTTTGGCAGGAGGGAACGGACCTGCGGGCTTGGTTATTTACCATCCTGCATAACCAGTATGTCAATCACATTCGCCGTGCTGTGCGCGAAGGATCTGCCGTCAGATTGAACGAGAGCGAACCGCTGCTGAGCCGTTCGCCACAGCAGGGCAAGCGGCTCGAACTGCGCGATTTGGAACGCGCAATCGCCAAGCTCCCCGACGAGCAGCGGCTGGTCATTCTGCTCGTCGGTTTGGAGGGAATGCATTACGAGGAGGTGGCCGGGGTCCTCGATGTCCCAGTCGGCACTATCCGGTCGCGCCTTTCGCGCGGCCGCGAAGCCCTACGCAGGCTTACCGGTGCGGTTCCCGACGAAAAAGCCGAGAGCCTCATGAACGAACCGAGCGCCTCCCAGACGCGATACGATCGCGCAGCCATGCTCTCCGAGATAACGGTGCGTCCCGCAGCTTCATTAAAACGACGAGATGACGCAAGGGTCGCAAAGGTTTCGCACACAGCAACTCGCGGTAATATGGAACCTTTCCTGGGATAGCCCGTTGGACAGTCAGGCGAGCCGCCGGACGCTCGCCTTATCTTCGCAGTCCGGCTTGGCAAAGTCTCCCTGTCGCGGGTTTGCCACCCGCAACCTTATCGGTGTCGGCTATCGCCGGCACCGGTTTTTTTATGTCGGCCGGCACTGCGCTCCGGGAACAGACGCGTTGGTGGCGCGTTGGCGGTCGGCTTTTGGGGCAACGAAACGGAAAGGGATCATGCTCGGACGCCACGTTTATCGTGTCCATCGAACCGAAACAGGCTGGAGTTTGATAAAGGAGGGGGAAGACCGGGCGCGCAGCGAGTTTGCGGGACGAGAAGAGGCGATCGCCGAAGCGGTCCGGCTGGCCGGGTTGGACGAGCCGGCCAAGGTTACGATCGACAACGGGGACGGGACTATAGCCGAGGAATGGCTGTTTGGCGCTGACCCCGTCGCCGAGTTCGGGGCTTAGCACCCCGGGGCGGCCTGGAATGGTTCTGTAGATGCTCGCTGCCGAGCAACGGATCCGGCTGTCCCGCGGCGACATCACCACGTTGGAGGTCGACGCGATCGTGAACGCGGCGAATTCCTCGCTGCTGGGCGGAGGAGGGGTCGACGGCGCCATCCATCGCGCGGCGGGTCCCGAGCTTCTTGCCGAATGCCGTACCATCGGGGGATGCCCGGCCGGAGAGGCCAGGCTGACCCGCGGCTACCGGCTGCCGGCCTCCTACGTGATCCACACGGTCGGCCCGGTTTGGCATGGGGGCAAAGCGGGGGAGCAGGAGAAATTGCGGAGCTGTTATCGCTCCTGCCTGGCTATCGCCCAGTCCAGGAATTTTCAGTCTGTCGCATTTCCCGCCATTGCCACCGGGATTTATGGTTTTCCGCGTCAGCAGGCGGCCGGAATCGCCGTGGCTACCGCGAGTAGCCATTTGGCGGCGAATGAATTCCCGTCACTCGTGGTTTTCGTGTGTTTTGATCCTGCGATGCTCGAAACCTACCAAGCGGTGCTGGGCCGCGACGCATGAAGAAGCCGGTCTAACCAAGCCCAAGCCCCTTCACAAGCGCCCTTGTGCGCACCGCCCTGCGGGCGTCCCGCACCTGCTCCGTTCCCCCAGGACGGCATGCAGCGCCCGTAACCTCGCTCGTCGCGAAGCCAGAGCGGGGGAGGCGATCCGGTCTGCATTAACGTTAATCGAAACTCATTGTTGTGCTCCTTACCGTCACGCACGCGTTCGCCCTCGTCTTTTTTGTCGCTCATTCCTGGTGGGCGCGAAGGCGAATTTGCTTCGACATCGGCCGCGCTTCGGCCGCCGCGCAGCCGTTTTTGTGCGATGCGGGTCGCGTGTGGTCTTTGCGCGGACGCGGCGGGGCGACGCCGAAATGGGGCCCGGCCTCCTCTGAATCGACAAAATCGCGCCCCGCGAGCCGGTTCCTCGTGCCAGGGCGCGGACGAGCCAATCGGCAATCCCTCCCCCCGCGGCTCAGTCCGCCCCTCCTCAAAAGGAATGGCGCGGGCGGCTTGCAATGGCTCCCGCGATCCCTGAGAATCCACCCCGGGTGATACCCGACGTGACGCTTTGCAGCTGGCGGTTGAACAGCGTGCTATTCTAGGGTGACCCAATCGATGGGCGTCCGCCAGACGGCCGTGTCGGTAGGATCGCCCGCAGCCTGGGGTTCGCGCGCGGATGTTTGGGAGAATGCTGGGCTTCCTGTCGGCCGACATGGCGATCGATCTCGGCACGGCAAA
>JAFMSA010000640.1 GCA_017353855.1 Alphaproteobacteria bacterium | reverse complement strand
GCGCCGCCACAGTTTGGTCCCTTCCGGATCGCGCCGTCCGGGCTGTAGTTCTCAGGGTTGGTCGCCCGGCGCGAGCGATCCATGGCGTGCTGAATGCGCCGGAGCCACGGCTCTTCGACCTCCGGGCAGAACCTCTCAAGGATCGCGTCCGCATTCGACACCGCGGCGATCGTCGAGGGGCCGATATCGAGCCCGACCACATCATTCACCGGCTCGCGCAACAGTGGCTCCTCTCCCCGCGGCACGAGCTGGCAGAACCAGCGCGCCCGGCCTTTGATGCGCCGGCGCACGAGGCTGACGTATTTTGCCGGCGCCGCCAGTGCCTCGGCTTGCCACCCGCGCCTGTCCTTGCGATCGAGCATCGGCGGCAGAACCAGCCCGGCATAGTGCACTACCGGTACAGGGCCGGGACGATAGCGGATCACCGCATCGTTGCTCTTTCCCTCGATGCTGTGTATCCGGCCGATGCCCTTAAACCGGGGCCGGCCGCGTCTGCCCAACGCATATTGTTCGACCGCGTTGAAGGCGCGGCGGCAGACGCTCTTCATATCGCGACTGCCGATGTGGTCGCCGATCCAGCAGGTGTCACGGCAGGCTTCGCAGAACTTCTGGACAGCCCCCGGCATGAAGCCGAAGCGTTCGCGCCCCCGCCTCCAACAAAGTCCAGCCGCTCGTTATTACC
The DNA here is from genome assembly GCA_017353855.1 of Alphaproteobacteria bacterium. Classification (GTDB taxonomy): domain Bacteria; phylum Pseudomonadota; class Alphaproteobacteria; order ATCC43930; family CGMCC-115725; genus AP-15. The sequence goes on along the minus strand of JAFMSA010000640.1, from coordinate 2,516 downwards.
GATCGGATTGCCCTTGGCATCGACCCCGAGTGCCTTCGGCATGGCGCAGGCGCACCGCCAATCCACGCTCTCGCGCATCAGGTCGAGCCGCGCAGACTCTCGCCGAGACTGGCGTTGTAGGGATTGCGCGCGGCGTCGAGCCGCTTGTCGAGCGCAGACTCATCGGCCGGAGTCGTATGCGGCGCAAACTCGGCGATGAAGGATGGTCTCCTGGCGCGCGGCATCACACGCCTTTCTGGTCCTCAATATACTGCTTGATGAAGGCGAGTGGCGCGCCGCCGACCGTCGCGACGAAATACGAGCTCGTCCACAGACTCGGCAGGCGGGATTTCAGAGCCGGGAATTCCGAGCGCAGGACGTGCGCAGAGCGGCCCTTGATCGAGCGCACCAGCCGGTTGATGCCAAATTGCGGATCGCAGTCCAGGAGCAGATGCACGTGATCGGGCATCACCTCCATCTCGATCAACTCAGATTCTGCATCTGCGCAGATTTCGCGGATCACTTCCTTCAACCGGACATCGATCGGCGGTGTGAGCACCTTGCGGCGGTACTTCGGGCAGAAAACCACATGGTACCTGCAGGAATACACGACATTGTTGTTGCTCGGGAGGCCCACGCGACATTAGGTATAATGTCCCCGTCTAACACTCAAGAGGCAGCGCTCACCCCAGCTTGAAAGCAGGGGCTTGCGCGCCCGCCATTGGTCATCACCGGCGCGGCCTGATCCCGATACGCCTCGCGAGCAAGGCTTTTGACTACGTCCGTCACGGAATTGCGAAACTACGGCAAACCGGGAGAAGCGGGCAGCTTCCTTTTTGTGCCGCTGCGACGGGAATCTCCTCAGCCGAAACGGTTCGAGCGCGGGAAGCCGCCGGGTACCAGGCGGCCGGAAGCACCCCGGGAGCCGAGCCAGGGAGTAAGGTTCGTCTCCGTGCGGGTACGCCCTTCGCCCTGCCGCCAGGACAGGCCGTCGGCAAGGCAGAACACCTTGCAATCAGCGAGCCCTCCCGCTTTGTAGCGCTGCAGGATCACGCCACGGCCGCGGCTCATCAGCGGGATGTCATCGAGCTTGACGATCAGCATCTTGCGGTTCTCGCCGACAAAGGCCACCGCGTCGCCGAGCTCGGCTTGGACACAGACCTTGGCAACTGCACCTTCGGCCGGTGTCAGAACCTGCTTTCCGGCCCGGGTCTGTGCTACTGCTTCCTCTCCGTCGACGACGAAGCCGCGCCCGTCGCTCGCGGCCACCAACAGCTCCATGCCCGGGCGGTACGGGAACATCGCGACGATGTCATGCTCGTTCGGCAATTCGAGCATCAGCCGCAGCGGTTCGCCATGTCCGCGCCCGCCGGGCAGCCGGTCCACCCCGATCGTGTAGAAGCGGCCATTCGTCCCGAATACGACCAGCCGGTCGGTCGTCTCTGCGGCCACGGCAAAGCGCGGTGCGTCACCTTCCTTGTATTTCTGTTCCGCCGCCGAGACGTTGTGCCCTTTGACAGCCCGGATCCAGCCCTTGACCGAACACAGCACCGTCACCGGTTCCCGCTCGACCAACGCCTCCGCCGGAATGTCCATCGGCACCGGCGCCGCGCCGATCTCCGTACGGCGACGCCCGAGCGGCGTATCGCCGCCGAACTCCGCGGCCAGTTCCCGCACCTCCTTGGCTATCGTCCGCCATTGCCTTCTGTCGCTCGCCAGCAACGAGGTGAGCTGCGCCTCCTCGGCCGAGAGCGAATCGAGCTCCTTGCGGATCTCGATCTCCTCGAGCCGGCGCAGAGCACGCAGCCGCATGTTGAGGATCGCCTCGGCTTGCAGTTCGCTCAGCTCCCAGCGCGCCATCATCTCTGCTTTCGGGTCGTCGCCCTCGCGGATAATGCGGATCACCTCGTCGAGATTGACATAGACGATGATCTGGCCGCGCAGGATCTCCATGCGCCGGGCGACAGCCGCGAGGCGATGGCGGGTGCGCCGCTGCAGCACGATCCGCCGGTGATCGAGAAATTCCTGAAGCGCCTCCTTGAGGTTCATCACCCGCGGCACGCCAAACGGATCGAGCACATTGAGGTTGAGCGGTGCCCGCACCTCAAGCTCGGTCAGCCGGAAGAGCTGCTCCATCAGCATCTCGGCGTCGACATTGCGGGTTTTCGGCTCGAGCACCAGGCGAATGTCCTCGGTCGACTCGTCCCGAATGTCTGCGAGAAGAGGGAGCTTCTTTTCTTCGAGAAGTATCGCGATCTTCTCGATCAGCCGTCCCTTCTGCACCTGAAACGGCAACTCGGTGACGACGATCTGGTAGAGGCCGTGACCCAACCCCTCCGTGGTCCAACGGGCGCGTAAACGGAAACTACCGCGGCCGGTCTCGTAAGCCTGGCAGATGTTGTCCGGCGGTTCGACCAGGACGCCGCCGGTCGGGAAATCGGGTCCAGGGATACGGGCATGGAGCTCAGCGACGGCGCAGGCGGGATTTTCGATCAGATGCACAAGCGCAGCGCACAGCTCGCCGACATTGTGCGGCG
>JAFMSA010000639.1 GCA_017353855.1 Alphaproteobacteria bacterium | reverse complement strand
GGCCATAGCGAGGGGCCAAGCACCCGATCCCATCCCGAACTCGGCCGTGAAAACCCTCTGCGCCGATGGTACTGCACCTTAAGGTGTGGAAGAGTAGGTCGCCGCCAGGCCCGCAATCCCCCTCTCTCTCCTCCCCTATTCCTCTCTCTCCCTGTTGAGATAAGGCGGCGCTCGCCGCGGCGGCAGAGATCGGCGCCGGATCGCCCGCCTCAATTCGCGGAAGGCCGCGGGACAGGCTTGGCTCGCCGGCTCGCTGCGGCCGCGCAGCAGCAGCCGCCCGCCGGTTCTCCGCTAAAGCCGGGCACGGACCGCTACTCTCTCGCCGACGCAAAGTCGGGTACCGAGCTCTTTGTTGGCCGCCTCGCGAAGCCTCCGACAATCGCCGCACCTGCATTGACGCCGGCGCGCATGGTCCCGACAATCAGCCCTTTCTCCCGCCGGCGCGCGCAGAACGCTCCCCACCTGCCCTGAGGACTCCAGAACCGCTCGGTTGCTACAGTGGCGATACGGATCCTAATCGCGATGACCGGGGACCGCAGCGTCGATCACACAAGGGCGGACCGCATGAGTTCATCCGCTTATGTCCTGGCGATAGACCAGGGCACAACCAGCACCCGGGCAATCCTGTTCGACGCGGCCGGGCGGATACGGAGCGCTGCGCAATTCGAGCTTGCCCAAATTTACCCGCGGCCCGGTTGGGTCGAGCATGATCCCGACGAGATCTGGCGCAGTGTCGTTTCGACGTGTCGCGAAGCTCTCGGCGCTGCCGACGGCCCGATCGCGGCGATCGGGGTCGCCAGCCAGCGCGAAACGGTCGTCCTGTGGGAGCGCAGGACCGGCCGCCCGGTTCATAACGCGATCGTGTGGCAAGACGGCCGGACGGCGGAGATCTGCCGAAGTTGGCGTGAGGGCGGTCTGGCACAACCCGTCTCTCAGCGGACGGGACTCGTCATCGACCCCTATTTTTCAGCCTCGAAGATCCGTTGGCTGCTCGACTCCGTGCCCGGGCTGCGCGAACGCGCCCGGGCGGGCGAGATCGCCTTCGGCACGATCGACAGCTTTCTGCTCTGGCGGCTCTCCGGCGGCACGCGGCATGCCACCGACGCGACAAACGCCTGCCGCACGATGCTGTTCGATATCCGGCGTCTCGCCTGGGACCAGGAACTCCTCGACGCCTTCGGGATCCCGCGCGCGATATTGCCGGAGGTGCTGGATACCGGCGCGGACTTCGGCACGACAACTCGGGAGCTGTTTGACGCCGAGATCCCGGTTGCCGGGATGGCCGGAGATCAGCATGCCGCGCTGATCGGTCAAGCCTGCTTTCGCCCCGGCATGATCAAATCGACTTACGGCACCGGCGCCTTTGTCCTGCTCAATATCGGCCGCGAGCCGGCCGCCTCCCGGCATCAATTACTGACGACCATCGCCTATCGGCTAGGTGGTGAGACGTTCTACGCGCTCGAGGGCAGCATTTTCGTCGCCGGTGCGACGGTCAAATGGCTGCGCGACCGGCTCGGGGTGATTGCCGCTGCCGCCGAAACCGGCCGGCTTGCCGCGCAGGCCGATTCCGGGCAGCGAGTTTATCTGGTACCGGGATTTGCCGGGCTTGGCGCGCCCTATTGGGCGCCGCAGGCACGCGGAGCTCTGATCGGGCTGACCGCAGAATGTGGCCGCGCCGAGATCGCGCGAGCGGCCCTGGAAGCGGTCGCCTACCAGACCCGGGATCTCATCGAGGCAATGGCGGCTGACGTCGGAGCTGCTGTGTCAACCCTGCGCGTCGACGGGGGAATGTCGGAAAGCAACTGGGCAATGCAATTCGTTGCCGATATTTTGCCGGCCGTTATCGAACGGCCGGTCGGGATCGAAACCACCGCATGGGGCGCTGCCTATGTCGCAGGTCTCATCCGCGGTCTCTATCCGGATCCCGGGACGATGGTCGATCAGTGGCGGCCGGAGCGCCGCTTTGTCCCGGTGATGCCTGCCGCCGAACGGGAAGAGCGCTACGCCGGATGGCGGCGCGCCGTCGCGGGCGCATTGGCGGCCGCACCGGCTGCTTCAGCACAGGCAGGCTCATGAACCTCCTGCATCCGCTTCCCGATGCCAGCGCGAGCGAATGCGTCGACCTCCTCGTGACCCGCCCTCGTCTGCGTGTCGAACGGATCGTCTCGCTGGGACAGGCGAGCCCGGCGGGGTTCTGGTACGATCAGGAGGAGAACGAATGTGTGCTGCTGCTGGCCGGCGCTGCGCGGGTGCGTTTCGCGGACGAAGACGCTGCCCGTCTTCTCGGGCCGGGCGAGTGGCTCGATATCGCGGCGCACCGCCGCCACCGCGTCGACTGGACCGACCCGACGACACCCACGGTATGGTTGGCAATCTTCTCTGAATAGTCGTGAGCTCCGACGAGCTCACCCCCGCATCATCGCTCGCACGAAGGACCCGCCCCGTCCGATCGCCTGCAGGCCGGCCGTGAGCTCGGGATGAAAGAGGTGCCAGACATGGACCATCTCCGGCCAAATCTGCAGATCCACCCGCACACCGGCTGCACCCGCGGCCTTCGCCAGCCGGATTGCATCGTCGAGCAGCGTCTCCGCGCCTCCGACTTGGACGAGCAGCGGCGAAAGCCCGCTCAGATCGGCATAAATCGGTGCCGCGAGCGGAGAGCGCGGGTCGGCACCGTTCAGATAAAGCCTGGCCATCTCGAGAATGCCGGCCTTTTGCACCATCGGGTCGACCGCGGCCTTTGTCGACATCGTCTCGCCCAGCGCCTCGAGATCCACCCAGGGCGAGATTGACCAGCCGCAGGCGGGCTGCGGCAGACCGGCATCACGGATCGCTATCATTGCGGACACGACAAGCCCGCCGCCGGCGCTGTCGCCGGCGATCGCCACACACTCGGGTCGATAGCCCCTCGACATCAAATGCCGATATCCGGCGAGTGCGTCCTCGACGGCAGCGGGAAACGGATGCTCGGGTGCCAGCCGGTAATCGAGCGCGAGCGTAGAAGCCCTTGCCGCCCGCCCCGCCTGCGCGGCCAGGTGGCGGTGGCTGTCAAGGGACCCGATGACAAAGCCGCCGCCGTGCAGATAAAGGAGTGCGGCATCCCGGTCGGCATCCGGTGTCGATGTCCACTCGGCCGGCACTCCGGCCGCATCCACGGGTTCCACGGTGACGTCGGACGGCAAGCCGTATTCGAGCCCGCGCGTGTCGATG
>JAFMSA010000113.1 GCA_017353855.1 Alphaproteobacteria bacterium | reverse complement strand
GGTCGGGAGTTACCGGCGAGACGCCGCCCCAATCATTGATGCCGGCGGCGATCATCTCGGCGAGCGCTCCGGGGTTCAGATTGGGCGGCGCCTGAATGTTCATTGCAGGCCCGAAAATCAGGCGCGCCACCGCGATCGTCCACAGGTGATCCGGAAGATCGGGCTCGGGCGCGTGCGCCATGCGGGTTCCGGGCTTGGCCCGGAAGTTCTGGATGATGATCTCCTGCAGGTGGCCATACCGCTCGTGCAGCGTGCGTAAGGCGAGCAACGCCTCGATACGTTCGCGGCGCGTCTCCCCGATGCCGATCAAGATGCCCGTCGTAAACGGCACCGCGGCCTCGCCGGCGGCGCATATCGTCGCCAGGCGCAGCGCCGGATCCTTGTCGGGCGAACCAAAGTGCGGGCCGCCGCGCCCGCGCAGCCGTTCCGACGCGCTCTCCAGCATAATGCCCTGGGATACCGAGACCGTGCGTAGCCGGTCGATATCGGCGCTCGCCAGGATGCCGGGGTTCAAATGTGGCAGCAGCCCGGTCTCGCGAAAGACCAGGTGCGCCATCTCGGCGAGATAAGAGAGCGTCGTCTCGTGGCCGAGCCGAGCCAGCGCAGTGCGGGCTGCGGCATAGCGCTGCTCGGGTTTATCGCCGAGCGTGAACAGCGCCTCGTGACAGCCGGCGCGTGCCCCGGCCCGCGCGATCTCCAGTACCGCCTCTGCGCTCAGGTAAGCGGGCTCTCCGGGCCGGGGCGGATGGGCGAAGGTGCAGTAATGGCAGACGTCGCGGCACAGCTGCGTCAGCGGGATGAAGACCTTGCGCGAATACGACACAAGCGGACCGTACGCCGCGTCGCGTAGCGCCGCGGCAACCTGCATGAGCGGTGTCGGGTCGGTGCAGTCGGCGAGTTCGAGCGCCTCGGAGGAGGAAAGAGGCCGCCCGCCTTCAGCCGATGCCAATATGCTGTCTATCATCATCAAATGTCTCCGGGGCGGATACCCTGCCTTCAGTTTCCATGGGAAGGAGTCCCGTCGCACGGACGGGGACTCCCGAGTTCGCCCGTAAGGGCCTAGTCGTGACGAGGAACTTGCGTTCCTGCTGCTCCCGCCAATGTTGCCGGGCAGCATTTGAGACAAGCCCGTTTCGTCCCCATCCGGGCTTGTCTGCAGCCTGTCCTTCGAGAGGTCCGAACTGAGGAGGCGTTCGGACGTCGGTCTTGAGCTTCCCGGTCAACGTAGTCTCCAGTCTCCTTTCGACTTCGGGGGTCAAGCGTGGGCTTCCGAGAAAGCCCCCGGCTTTAGCGTTGGGGTTGCTTACCCGCAATGCTCTCCTGTGGCTGGCGCCGGCACCCATGCTGCGGTCAGCAGAGCGCGGGTGCGGGTCGGCGACGGCAGACGCGTGAATGCGGCAAGATCCTCCGGCGTATCGACGTCGAGTGCAATGCCCGGAAGGTGCAGAACGGTCGGTCGGATACCGCAGGTCTCGGCAGCCCGTAAATGCGGAAAAAAGCTGTCCTCGCCGAAGCGCAGCGGCACTGCCGTCGGTGGCGAGCAGATGATTGCGTTGGAACCGCGCTCGTCGCGCGACGGAGCTATCGTAAACGCCGGTGCGGGCCGATGGACGGCGAGAAGCTGCGCGATCTCGGCCGAAGTGAGGAGCGGTATGTCGCCCGGCACGGTCAACATGCCGGGTTCTCCCTCTTCGGCGAGGAGCTGCGCAGCGGCGGCAACGGCTCCCGTATGTCCCTCGCGGGCCCCCAATTCGACGACGCGGGCCTTGTAGTCGAGCGCCAATCGGCGCGCCGCCGGATCCACGGTCACGACCGCAATCCCGGCAATGCCTGGTGATGCGGCGAGTGCGGCGAGCACATCCTCCAGCATGGCGAGCATCAAAGCCTGGCGCTGTGACGGCGGCAGCACAGACGCAAGCCGCTCTTTGGCCCGATCGAGCTCCTTCACCGGGATCACTGCCCATAAACGCATGTCAGAGGCCTCGACCGGGAGCCGCCAGCACCGCCGTTGCGAGGGTCTGGCGATCCTCGGGGGTCAGCATCAGCGTACGGGTCAGTCTTACCGGAACCGCGAGGTCCGCAACCTCATCGGCATCTGCCTCATCGGCGACGTAGATGTCCAGAAAGTCGGCGTAACGACGTGCGACCGCCGCCGGGCTGACCGGCAGGCCGAGCTCGGTCATGATCTTGGCGGTCGGTCCCTTCACGGCCTGGCCGCCGATAATGGGCGACACCGCGACGACCGGAGCCTGGGTGCAGCGCAGCGCCTCGCGGACACCGGGCAGGCTCAGGATTGGATCGATGCTGAGAAAGGGGTTCGACGGACAGATCACGATCCTCGAGAGTGTGTGATCGGCGAGAGCAGCCAGAAATTCGCGACTGGCCCGGGCCTCGGCTGCGCCGGCATAGACGATTTCGCGAACCACCGGAGAGGACCGGCGCCGGACGAAATAGTCCTGAAAGTCGAGCCAGCCCGCTTCGGTGCGCAGCCGGGTGCGCACCCGGTCGTCGGTCATCGGCACCAGCTGCGCCGGGATTCCCAGTCGCCGGCGGAAATCGTCGGTGATGCGCGAGAGCGGCTCTCCCGCGGCAAGGCGGCGGGTACGCTCGACATGCGTGGCGAGGTCACCGTCGCCGAGCTTGAACCAGGTTTCGCCGCCGAGGGTCTCCAGGGCTCCCATGAAGGTCCAGGTCTCCTCGCGCCTACCCCATCCGTGATCCGCGTTGTCGATGCCGGCGAGCGTGTATAGCAGCGTGTCGATATCCGGTGAAATCGACAGCCCCAGATGCTCGAAATCGTCACCGGTATTCGCGACTACAGTCAGCTCGCCCGGCGGGAGCACGCGACAAAGACCGGCGGCCAGCTTGGCGCCGCCGATCCCGCCGGACAATGCGAGCACGCTCATCGAAAAAGGTCGTGCTCGGCCGGGCGGACCAGCGCCGCGGCCGGCAGTTCGGGAGCCGACCAGCCGAGTCCGCGCACCAGCACCATCGGGACGGCTTCGTCGGCTTGCCCCATCACCAGCCCCGCGGCGGCGGCAATCTCGTCGGCAAAGCCGGTTTCGGTTACCTGCAATGCGCGGCCGAAAAGGTCGGGGCGGCCGCGCATGTCGATCAATGCCGGCAGCCCTGCCGCGCCGAGCGCAATGCCGACGGTCCCCTTTCGCCAAGCCCGGCCAAAGCTGTCACTGATGACGATTCCGATCTTCGCGCCGAGGGCCCCGGCCAGATGTTCGTGCAGCCGGCGGGCCGACCCGTCCGGATCCTTCGGCAACAGCAGCACCCGCTCGCCGCCTTCGGCGCTAGGCAGGTTCGAATGATCGATGCCGGCATTGGCCATCACGAAACCGAGCCGATGCTCGACGATCAGCAAGCCGGGCCGGTGGCGCACGACCCGCCGCGCTTCGGACAGCACCACCTGGACAAACTGCGGATCCTTGTCGAGCGAGCGCGCGAGCGCGATCGCCTGGTCGGAGGGTGAGACGGTGGCGAGGTCGACATAGCGTCCTTCGGCTTTGGAGACGATCTTCTGTGCCACGACCAGCACATCGCCGTCTTCCGGCGCCAGTGCGTTCGCCGTGAACGCGTCGACAGTGATTGAGCCGAGATCGTCTCCCGGCTCAACCAGCTTGATGCCGCGCAGTGCGGTGAGGGTCAGTTGGGTTGCAGGCATACCCGACCGCTCCCCGCTGCACGTCCTCCAACCCGTCGTGGTTTGCGGAGGGCCACGTTACGGTGCGGGGCAGGGTGCTGCGTCATTAGCCGAGTTTCGCCCGCAGCAAGGGAAGCACCTGCTCGGCGTAAAGCTTCAGGAAACGCGGTTGGTCCGGTCCCGGAGCATGAAAGACTAGGTGGGTGAAGCCGAGTTCGACATAGGGGCGGATCTGCGCGAGTTGCTCTTCCGGATCGGCCGAAACGATCCAGCGACTCGCCGCCCGTTCGAGCGGCAGGGCGTCGGCCAGTCGCTCCATTTCGCGCGGGTCCTCGACACTCACTTTTTCCTCGGGGGTGAGAGCGAGCGCGGCCCAATACCGGGTGTCCTCCTTCGCGCGGTTCGGGTCACTGTCGAAAGACACCTTGACTTCGATCATCCGTTCAATTGCGCTGCCCGGGCGTCCGGCGCGCTTGAGACCTTCCTCGACCTTGGGCAGCAGCGTATCGCGATAGAGCGCGTCTCCCTTGCCGCTCGTGCAGATAAACCCGTCGGCGAGTTCGCCGGCCATCGCCGCGGCGGTGGGACCGGAAGCGGCGATCCAGATCGGCACGGGTTTGTCCGGACGGTCGTAAATCGTGGCGGCCAGGGTCCGGTAATACTGGCCTTCGAACGTGACACGCTCCTCGGTCCACAATCTGCGGATCAGCGTGATCGCCTCGCGCAGCCGGCCCTGGCGTTCCTTAAATCCCGGCCATTTAAGGCCGACGGCAGGGACGTCGTTGAGTGATTCGCCGGTGCCGACTCCGAGCACGACACGCTCGGGGCACATGACCCCGAGCGTGCCGAAGGCCTGCGCGACAACTGACGGATGGTAACGGAAGCTCGGCGTCGCCACGCTCGTGCCGATCTGGACACGCTTTGTCTTGACGCCGAGTGCCGTCAGCCAGCCAAACGAAAACGGCGCATGCCCTCCGGTGTGCTTCCATGGCTGGAAGTGATCGCTAACAAACACCGAATCGAACCCGACCTCCTCGGCGAGGCAGGAAAAGCCGAGCAGTTCACGCGGTCCGAACTGTTCGGCCGACGCCTTGTATCCGAGTTTCAGCAACGCTTGCTCCTCTTGATCTCAGGATCGCCTCGAACACAGAGAGCACGCAGGGTGCGGCGCCAGGCGCCTCGCTGTCCCGTGGCGTCTCTGTGGCGCATTTCCTATACCTTTGCCAGCACTTCCTCGCGGAAACGCCGCATGTTTGTGATCATCGCATCGGCAGTGGCGCCTTCGAAGTTGAAGTCGACGGATCCGACGCCGAGATCGCGGAATGCCCGCAAATCGGCGATCACCTCGCTCGTCTCACCGGAGAACAGCCGCCGCTCGCCGTCATCGGCGCGGTCCGGCAGAGACCTGCCCCAGCTGGTGATGCGGTAGGCGAGACCCATTTTCGACGGGTCCCGCCCGGCCTCGCGCGTCAACCGTCGCAGGCGGTCCACTGCGGCCGCAAACCGCTTCATCGAGTCAAGCCGGTGCTGCGGGTTTGTGCCGATCGGGTACCAGGCATCGCCGATACGGGCGGTGCGGCGCAGCGCGGGGCCGCTTTCACCGCCGACCCAGATCGGCGGGTAGGGTTTCTGCACCGGCTTCGGCTCGAACAGGATATTGGCGAAGTTGACGTAGCGGCCTTTGAAACGCGGGTCCTCTTTGGTCCACAACTCGCGGAAGGCATCCAGGTACTCGTCGGTGACGGCACCCCGCTCGGGGAAAGGCGGCACCCCCAACGTCTGGAACTCTTCCTTCATCCAGCCGGCGCCGATGCCGAAAGTCAGCCGGCCGTTCGATAGCACGTCGATCGTCGCGAGCATTTTGGCCTGCAGCACCGCGGGGCGGTGTGGGACGACGGTAACCGATGTCACGAGGCGCAGCCGTGAGGTTTTGCCGGCGATAAACGCGACCGCGGCCAGCTGCTCGTGCCGGTCGCCGCGCGACCGGCTGGGGAATTCCCCGGTGTCGCTGTAGGGATACTTTGCCTCGATGTCGCGGGGGATCACGACATGGTCGCTGATCGTCGTGTAGTCGTAACCCGTCGCTTCGCCCTCGGCGGCGATGCGCGCGAGATTTTCCGGTCGCGAGAGCGGCCCGCCGACCGGCGCGCCGAAGCCAAACTGCATCTGCCTTTCTCCCATGAGGAGTTAACCGGGCTTACGGTAGCAGGCTCGCGGGGGTTTGGCTCGGGCGAATTGGGATGCGCAACAGAGGGTACGGCGGGTCGTCCCGAGCGGACAGGCTCCCTTCAGGGGTGTGCCTTCACGGAGGCGACCGGCAGGCTATGCCGGTAGGCGCATTACCGGACCGGTGTTGTGCATATCCGCTTCGTTGCCGGCGTCGGCTTCGTGTCGCAGCCAGTCGCGGAAGGCCCGCACCTTGGGCCGTTCCAGCGCCCCTGGTGCCGTGAGGATGTAATACGCGAACTGGTCGGGCAATGCGAGCGGGAACAGCCGCACGAGACGCCCGGCGGCGAGGTCGGCGGCGGCAATCGTGCTGTAGGCCAGGACCACGCCGTGGCCGGCGATCGCCGCGTCGAGCGCCAGGTGCATGTTGTTAAAAGTGAGGCCGACTGCGGCCGGGACATTTCTTACCCCGGCGGCTTTCAGCCACATCGGCCAGGTCGGTGCCAGCGGGTCGCGCTCTACCGCCTGATCGTGGATGAGCGTATGGCGCAACAGATCATCGGGGACGCGCAGCGGCGGGCCGGCGGTCAGGAGCTGCGGGCTGCAGGCCGGAAATACTTCGTTCGTGAACAACAGCTCCACTTCGAGCCCGGGGTATTTCCCGGCGCCGTAGCGGATCGCGATGTCGAAATCGCCCTTGGTCAGGTCAACAACGTCGTCGGAGGCGGAAATCCGCACATCGACCTCGGCGCACTGCGCCTGAAACCGGTGCAGGCGCAGCACCAGCCATTTGGCGGCGAACGAAGGCGACGCGGTCACAGTCAAGGTCCCGGTATCGTTGTGCGCCCTCAGCCTCCGGACCGAAGCCTGAATGCCGGCAAAGGCCTCCGACAGCCCGGGAAGCAACACCCGTGCGGAAGCGGTCAGCTCGATCGCGCGGTTCATCCGGTGAAAGAGCCTCACACCGAGGTCCTGCTCCAGAGCATGGATCTGGTGGCTTATCGCGGCCGGGGTGACGTGGAGCTCGTCGGCGGCCTTGCTGAAGCTCATATGCCGCGCGGCTGCTTCGAACGCCCGCAGCGCGCTCAACGGAGGCAGGTGGCTGTCCATGAGATGAGGAATTCTAATCCGTCGCTGAGAAACTCTCGTTTGTCGATGCATGCCACAGTGGCCATTTGCACGCAAGTGGGGTTCGCCACGAGGATCTTTGTGGGTTTCCCCGGTTTAGGAGAGGTCATATGGCAGCGATTCACTGGCATGCCACTCGAGCGCGGCCACGGCAGCGTGAAGCGGGCGACGCGTTGAAGGATGCGGGCAGCCATATTGTCGCGACGTTGCGCGAATGGAGACGGCGCGCCCGTGACCGCGCTCGCCTCGCCGAACTCGATGAGCGAACGCTTAGAGACATCGGTCTGACCCGGACCGACGCGGAATTCCTGGTCAACAAGCCCTTCTGGAGGAAATGATGATCCTGTTTGCTGTGGCGGGGAGCACTATCGGGAAATGGCTGCGCCGCGCTATGATGGCGCTCTGGCGGTCGGCGGCGCGCTCCCAACCCGATGTACCGCCGGAATATTATCGGTTTCCGCCTTTCTGAACCCCGGCTCGACCAGAGCGCCCGCAACCAAGGAGGACCGGAATTGAGCAACATCGACAGACTGCCCCATGTCGAGGCCGAACTGAACTATCTCGGTCCGATGACGCAGCGGCCCCGCTACTACGCTTACGAGACGGCGCAGGGCGAGCAGCGCTCAAATATGACGTATGATCCGCATATGATGCGCATCCACGACATGCGGCCGATCTCGTCCGACATGTCGCTCGACACGCAGGGTTTCGCGCTCGTCGAGCAGCGCAGTGCGGTTCAGGACTTCTGGGACGATGACGAGGTGCGTCGGGTCTACTACCCGGAGGCCGAAGCCATTATCAAACAAGTGACCGGGGCCGGTCGCGTCTTTATCTTCGACCATCTGCGGCGCCGGCGCGTGGCCGGGCTGAATGACCGGAGCTCGGGCGGGCCTCGCCAACCTGCCACGCGCGTCCATGTCGATCATACCGCGAAGTCGGGTCCGCAGCGCGTTCGCGATCTGCTGCCTGACGAGGCGGAGGAACTGCTGAGGGGCCGCGTCCAGGTCATCAATCTGTGGCGCCCGCTGTTCAGCCCATTGCAGGATGCGCCGCTCGCCGTCTGCGATTCACGGACTGTCGCTTCCGAAGACCTCGTTCCCTCGGACCTCGTTTACCACCAGCGTGTGGGCGAGACCTATTCGGTGAAGTACAATCCGGCGCACCAGTGGTACTACGTGCCTGAGATGCGGCGCGACGAGGCCCTGCTATTAAAGATCGCCGACACGAGGACCGACATTCCGGCGCGCTTTATGCCGCATACCTCGTTCACCGATCCGACGACACCCGTCGACGCGCGTCCGCGCGAGAGCATCGAGATCAGGACGCTCGCCTTCCACGCCGCCTGACGCAGTCAAACGCTGACGCCCGGCTCCCAACACGAGCCGGGCGCGCTTTTACTTACTTTATTATCTGTGCTTGCAGTTGCTCACGGCTCGGTGAGTTGCCGCAGGCTGTCCTGCGGCTCGGTCCTGATAGCTGCGGCGGGGCGGAGGATGGGGTTGCCGGCGGCGGGTATCAACGGCCGATGGCGTAGCCCTGCATGCCGCGGGGGTTGGCGGCCGCTTTGAGGATCCGGCCGTCCCGGGTTTCCTCGCGGGCGCAGCCGGAAAGGCGGCCCTCCGACCAAGCCTCGCCGACCCGCAGGCGGTGCCCGCGGCGCGCCAAATCGGCGCGCGTCGCTTCGGAAAAGCGGCTCTCGAGTGCCACGAGACCGGGCTGCGCGGCACGTGGGTAGAACGAGCTCGGCATATGCTCGGTGTGGAACGCCGGGCAGTCGATGGCTTCCTGCAGGTTCATGCCGTGATGGACATGGCGCAGGAACATCAACACCGACCACTGATCCTGCTGGTCGCCGCCCGGCGTGCCGAAGGCGAGGTAGGGCTGACCGTCCTTGAACACCATCGACGGCGACAGTGTGCTGCGCGGACGCTTGCCGGCCGCCAGGCTCGCCGGCAGCCCATGCTCGAGCCAGAACATCTGCATCCGGGTACCGAGGCACACGCCGAGCTCCGGAATCACCGGCGAGCTCTGCAGCCAGCCACCGCTCGGCGTCGCCGATACCATGTTCCCCCAACGGTCGATGACATCGACATGACAGGTGTCGCCGGCAACAATTCCGCGCTCGGTTACGGTCGGCTCACCGATACCGGTGATCGTCGGCTCGCCGATGCTGCCGCCCTCTGCAACCTGAGTGGCTTCGCCGACGAGCACCCGCGGCGTGCGCCCAGCAGGGCTACCCGGACGCAATGCCAACGAGGCCTGGCTGGTGACCAGCTTTCGCCTGTCGTCGTTGTACGCCGCGTCGAGCAGGGTGGGCATTGGCACATCAACAAAATCGGGGTCGCCGTACCAGGCCTCGCGATCGGCAAAGGCGAGCTTGGCGCATTCGACGACGGTATGGACAAAATCCGGCCCGAGCGGATCAAGATCGTCGAGATCGAAGCCCTGCAGCAGCGCCAGTTGCTGCAGCAGGACCGGCCCCTGGCTCCACGCGCCGCCCTTGGCCACCCGATAGCCGCGATAATCGAAAGTGAGCGGTGTCTCGACAGGAGCTTCCCAGCGTGCGAGATCGTCGGCGGTGAGCAACCCGCCGT
>JAFMSA010000638.1 GCA_017353855.1 Alphaproteobacteria bacterium | reverse complement strand
TGCGATTGCGCGACCCAAGGCCGGCGTCACAGCAACCGGCAACGTGGCGTTGCAGGTTGCTGGGTTCACCCAGTCCCTAATTCGGCGGCCTGTGATCACGCCCATCAGAACGGCCCTAGCGGTGTCCTGCCGATCAGTGCAGCGAGATCCAGGGCTGGCCAGAGCGTCGGTCATGATCGCGTACATCAACGGCGCCCGCGGCCCGGCGGCATCCTGCGAGCATGTCGTCGTGACGGCCGCAGGGGGGGGTGACAGGGCATCATGCCGCTGCTGACGTCGTCCTGACCGCGTGCGGGCAGGCAGGCGGGGCTATGCCACCTGCTTGAGCCGGCGCAGGCCCGACAGCCTGCTGCCGAGCGTGCGCTCCGCCACCGCCAGGTCATAGGCGGTCTGCAGGTTGAGCCAGTATTCCGGCGACTGGCCAAGCACCTTGCCGAACAGTAGGGCGAGGTCGGCCGTGACGGGCCGCGCGCCCTTGATGACGTGAGACACCCGCATCGGCGAGACGCCGGCCGCGCGCGCGAACGCAGCCTGTGAAAGCCCCAGCTCGTCGAGGATTTCGGCGAGAAACTCGCCCGGATGGATGGCTGGCAGTTTGGTTCGCATCGCCGTTCCTCAATGATAGTCGGTGATTTCGACGTCGAGTGCATTGCCGCTCGCAAAGCGAAAGCACACGCGCCACTGATCGTTGATCCTGATCGAATGCTGTCCGGCGCGGTCGCCCTTCAGCGCTTCGAGATGGTTGGATGGCGGCGCGCAGGTCTTCGAGCGCCGTTGCCGCATCGAGTTGTCGCAGTCGCATGGCCGCGCGCTTGATGATGTCCGGCGCCAGCCGGCGCGAGCGGCCGGTCTTGAAAAAGCGCTCGGTCTCGCTGTCGGCGAATGTCAGGATCATCTCGCTGTATAAACAAATTGTTTACAGCGGTCAAGGTTCCCACCGGCCAAATCGCTATCGCTCCTGCTGCGCTCTCCGGCAGCGCGTTCCTCGGTACCGCGGACCGGCATGCCAGGATGGTGAGCGCCTTCTGGCGGGTTGCCCAGGTGCTCGTAGTTGTGGCGTGATGCGGTCGAGGCCGATGCATCAGTACGAATGGCCCGCCGGGCTTATGAAGTCGCCAAGCAGCGTTACGAAGACGCTCAGGCAAAAGCTCTCGCCGAGGTCCCCAAGCGGTTTTGATGACGATCAGGCGGCCTTCGAGCCGGCCCAAGCTTGGGCTCGGCAGCGCTGCCGTGCTATAGTTGACGTCGGGCGCTTCCTGATCAGGAGATTAGCAATGAGACGCTCTCGTGACTGAAGCATACTCCGCGGGCGCGACGCAACCGTGCCATCATGGCGAACCGCAGCCGCCGCCGGATGCGGCGTTACTGACGTTTAATGGCGTGGCTGCTCTGGATTGTCGGAGCGTTAAAGCGAGTGGCTTGGCTTGCCGTCAGTGCCGGAATAGTGACGGGCGCTCTCATGCTGCTCATTGCTGTGGAACACAACCCCCAGGGCGAGCTGATCGATGAAGTCACAGGCGCGGTCGATTTCCCGTATGCGCTAGGTTTGCATTTCTCTTGGTTCGTGGTCGGCAGCATTATTGCTGGCATCGCGATTTCTATCGTATGGGGGAGCATAGCCGTGATTAAGAGCGTCTCTTACCGGATTTAGTCCCACGTCGAGTCGAACGTCGCAGCTACTGCCCTACCCAGGCCGAAGCCACCAAAGGCGCCACAGTGCCTATTTCATTGCTCTCACAGGATTACATGGCCAAAGGACGCAGACGCATGGTGCTGGTGCCGGCTTCACGCAAGGCAGCACGTTCGCGCCGCAGAGCACGCCGCCGCTAGACGATTGGGGGGGTTCTGGTGCCGCGTGTTGGCGCGGATGAAATCGTACGGATTGGCGGCGCGGGTCGGACCGGCGCCAGCGGACGACGATCTCTTTGAGCCTGTTGCGGCGATCCTCCGACTGGCCAGGCCAGGCTGGCGGTGGGGATTATGCCTCGGGCCATTCAGATGCCCGGCCCATCACTGGCCCGGTGGGTGCGTGCCGGTTAAATCCTTCACGAATGCGCTCTCCCACTCGCGAGCCTCGTGCAGACGCTCTTCGAGATATTCGATGAGGGCCTCCCGCAAGCGGTATCGATGTTTCGGCGCGTTGCCGGAGCGCTGCATCTGCTTGACGCGCTCGATTATCCCCTCAAGGACCGCTGCGGGTTGCTGGTCAAGCAAGTCCAGCGAGTTCCTGATGTTTTCACCGACGACGATTGTTACGCGCGCGTAGCGGTTCTCCAAAGCTTCATCGATGTGGTGCTGCGTCTTTTGGGCATTTATCATACTCCCCTCAACGCGGCGTCCGCGGCCTTGTTCCTTCTTGCGGTTCAGTCCCTTTCTCGCGATGGCGCGGGCCGCGTTGCATACTGCCGCTGCAGGTTCACCGCCAATCCTCGACACCGGTCGTCGTCTTAGATCGAACAGCGGTGCCTCGGCTGGTTGGGGCGCCTGGGGATCCGGTTTCCCACCATCCCACCCGGGACACCTGCGGCGGGCGATCAGTTCGTTGTACGGGCCGCCGACCAGGCGTTGGGTGCGGTGATAAGCTTCGCTGGCTTGCGTCTGTGTGTCGACACGGAGCCATCATTTCAATCTATCAGCATCGCCAGCATTGCTTCCGAGAGAGTGCCTGTGGCGCGCTTGCGGTCCGGCTGGTGCTTCGCCTGCTGGGCGATGTGCTGGCCGCGATTGTGGGCACGGATCGCGCCGGCGCGGCGGAATTTCCGCGCGCCGACCATTACCGGCGGCATCGGGTTGAGTTTGCGCAGCGTGTGGTAGCTGATGCCGAGCAGCGCAGCCGCCGCTTTATCGGGAACGAGCGCATCGTCCGGCATTTGCGGAAACCGGGCGAGGATGGCGGCGCAATCGATGGCGATGCCCATGGTGTGTTCCCGTGTTGTGGCATGTGCTGCCGTGTATTGGCGTGACACGGGAATTGATAGCTTCGCCGACGTTGGATGTCCTGGCCCTCGGCTTTCGGTGCGGCGGTTATGGGCGTTTGAGCGCGCGCCGGCGCAGCGCAATGTTGCCGTCGGGGCGCTCGGCGACGCCGCCACTAGACGAGCTGCATTTTACCGGCGCCGTTGCTGATGAACACGTCGCGCACGCCGTCCTGGACAACGATCAAGCGATCGCCGGCTCATGCGCACTCTTGCGCGCGCCGATCTCGTCATTCTCGAC
>JAFMSA010000637.1 GCA_017353855.1 Alphaproteobacteria bacterium | reverse complement strand
CTCGCGGGCCGCGGGTCGCGCGATCCGGAGGCCTGGCAGCGGCGCGTCGCGCTCGCCGAGGCGGTCGGAGCACGCGTGATGACCGACCGCAAATCCGGCGCGACTTTTCCGACCGACCATCCGCTGCACGGCGGCGGCTCCGAGGTTATCGGCAATGCGGATGTGATCCTGAGCCTTGACTGGATCGATCTCGCCGGCACGCTGCAGACCGCCTATGCGGGCAAGCCGGTCGGCGCGAAGGTCATCCAGGTCTCGGTCGATCAGTATGTGCACAACGGCTGGAGCATGGACTATCAGGGCCTGCCGCCGGCCGATGTCTATCTGCTGGCCGATCCCGACGCGGCGCTCGCGCCGCTGCTCGCCGCGGTGAACGCGCTGCGGCCGAGCCCGCCCCCGTTGAATCGGACGGCGGCACGCCGCGGACCGCCGCCACTGGCGGCGCTCGAGGAGGCTCCCGTTATACAGGTGCCACACATCGCGACCGTGCTCAAAGCCGTGCTCGGCGATACCCCCGTGTCAATGCTGCGGCTGCCGCTCTCCTGGGCCGACGGGCTGTGGGAATTCCGCCACCCGCTCGACTATCTCGGCACCGACGGCGGTGGAGGCATCGGCTCGGGACCGGGCATGTCGGTCGGCGCTGCGCTGGCGCTGCGCGATACCGGCACCAACCGCCTGCCGGTCGCCGTACTCGGGGACGGCGACTTTATCATGGGGGTTACCGCGTTGTGGACAGCAGTGCGCAATCAGGTGCCGCTTCTGGTCGTCGTTGCCAACAACCGCTCGTTCTTCAATGACGAACTGCACCAGGAGCGGGTTGCGCGCCAGCGCGGCCGGCCGGTCGAGAACCGCTGGATCGGGCAAGCGATCCGCGGCCCCGATATCGATCTCGCGGCAATGGCCCGCGCACAGGGGGGCGCCGGCGTCGGCCCGGTCGAAGACCCCAAGCAGCTGGCGGCGGCGATCCGGGATGCTGTCGCCGCGGTGCGCGCTGGCAAGGTCTGTGTTGTCGATGTGCGCGTTGCCGCCGGATACGGTGCGGCCGCCGCGGCGGCGATCCTAGAACGCACCACGGGCTAACCCCGTTTCCTTCATTGCCAGGGAAGGCCGGTTGCCGGTACTTTGCTGGCGGCTCGGCTCCGCCGAAGCACCCTCGCATGAGGGTAGAATAGGGAGGATTACTTGCTCGAACTCCTAGAGCGCCAGAAGAAGTTAACCGCTAACCAGTGGAAGATCGCCGGTGCCGCGACGCTTGGCGACATGCTGGATTTCTTCGACTTCTTTTTGATCGGTTTCGTTTTGGCGTTTGTCGTCAAGGAATGGCATCTAACATACGGGCAATCGGGGGCGATCCTTCTTGCCTCCGGCGTCAGCGCGCCGTTTGGCTCACTGCTGTACGGCTGGATGGCCGATAAGATCGGCCGGCGCACAACACTGATCACCGCCGTCCTGAACGTCTCGCTCGCGACCGGCGCGATGGCGCTCACGCCGGAAGGCGGATGGATATATCTCGTCGTCTGCCGCTTTTTCGTCGGTTTCGCCGTGACCGGGCTTTATTCCGTCGACATCACGCTGATGCAGGAGTTTTCGCCGGCGCACAAGCGCGGCTGGTTTACCGGCCTGACCACGACCATGTTGCCTGCCGGCTCGCTGCTGGCGGGGTTGCTAGGCGCATACGCGGCACCCTATATCGGCTGGCGCGGGATGGTCGCGGTCGGCCTGTTCCCTGCCCTTTTGTGCTTGTACATCCGGGCATTTGTCCCGGAATCGCCCCACTGGCTGCTGCGCCGGGGCCGAGTGGAAGAGGCGCGGCGCGCCCTCGCCTGGGCGCTGAAGATGGACCCGGGGCAGATCACATTGCCGGCAGTTGCGCCCGTAGTCGAGCACACCCGCTGGCTCGATATTTTCAAATACCCGCGCAGCATCGTGGCGGGCTGCCTCACGGGACTTACTCAGACCGGCGGCGTCGGGCTTGCCCTCTGGCAGGTGGCGTTGTTCGTCATGGTATTGAACATCACTGCTCCCGAGGCATCCAAGCTCGTGATCTGGCTAAGCGTCGCAGCGATTGCGGGCCGCTTCTTCTGCTCCTGGATCTCGGACGCATGGGGACGCCGTGCCTCGGGAATTTTTAGCTGCCTGACCGCAGCTGTGTTCATGTCGCTGGCCGGTTATCTGCACGACATCTTCCTCGGCGGCGTTTCGATGTTTTTCCTGATGATCTTGATCCAGAATTTTTTCGGGAGCGGCAATTACTCGATCGTCGGGCCTTATATGGGTGAGATGTGGCCTGCCCGGCTCCGCGGCAGCGGAATGGGATTTGTGTACGGCGTGGGCAATCTCGGCAAGTTCATCGGCCCTGCCGGATTGGCGCTGATCGCGGGTTCATCCAATCTCGTCAGCCCCAAGGCGACGCTCGATGCGTTGATCCCGGGCTTTAACTATTTCGCGTTCTGGTACGTCCTGGGCGCCATTGCTTTTTGGCTTATCGGGATGGAAACCCGCGGCCGCACAATCGACGAGATCGAGGGAGCGCTCGAAAGATCGGCGCCGCTCGTCGCGCAGCGGGCAAGCTCGACGGCTAACGACTAAGCTATTCGGCAGCCGGTCGCGGTTCTACGTGATGGTCATCGGGTCGAGTGTTTTTACCAGGCCAACGAGTCGATCGTCGGGTCAGATGTGGCCGGCCCCGGTTACCCGCGGCTTCGGCATCGCTGCGGGAGCGGCAAGTTCGGCAAGTTCACCGGACGCATCCCCGGACTGATTAGGTGCGGGTGTTCGGTACGAGCCGAAGGACCGCTCGTTCGAAGAAATCGACCGTACGCTCGGGAGGTACGCTCCGCCTCCAGCCGTAATTCAGCGGTTCTGCGCCCAATCCTCACGCCACAGGAAGTCGGGACCGAGTTGATCGAGACTCGGGCAGCCGATCTGGCCCATCACCAGGTCGATTTCGCTGCGGAAGATGTCGATCGCCTTGTTGACGCCCCGAAGCCCGCCGGCGACGGCGCCGTACAGCGTCGGACGACCGAAAAACACGAACTGCGCCCCGAGGCAAAACGCGATCAGGATGTCGGCGCCACGCCGCACGCCGCTATCGAGCATCACAGTCACCTTCTCGCCGACCGCGGCCTTGATCGCCGGCAGAGCCTCGAGCGAGGCCGGCGCCTGGTCGAGTTGACGGCCGCCATGATTCGACACGATGATGCCGTCGACCCCGATCTCGGCGG
>JAFMSA010000636.1 GCA_017353855.1 Alphaproteobacteria bacterium | reverse complement strand
CTGTGGCAAGCATATCGCATCGGGATAGCGACGTGTGCCCCATCTTGAGCAGCGGTTTACGTGATTTTGCCCGGCGGCCTCCTCTGACGCGGCAGGAGGCGCGGGCGTCATTACCGCTGTGGCAGAAGCGGAGCCTGGTCGCTATCCAGTTGCATGTCAAAAGCGGTCAGCAGCGCTGCCGTCCCGGCATAATTGCCCATCAACGCAACGAGATCGACCAAGGCCCGAGGGCCAAAATGCTTCAAAGCCCGGGCAAAGGTCTCCGACGCAACTCTCCTCGCACCGAAGATTCCCCGACCGAGTTCGATAACGACCGCGTCGGCTGGGTCAAGGCCGTCCGTCTCGAGCCGATGCTTGATGATTTCGATGGTGTCGCGGGAGATGCCCTCGCGGAGCGCCTCGGGTTCATGCGCCGCCCATTCGAACTGACTATCGAGCTCACGGGCGGTGACGAGAATCGCCAGTTCGCGAACGCGTCCCTCGAACCCCGCTTCGTATCGCAGATAGCGATTGAGCGCTCTGGCGAAGCGCGCGAGCTGGGGGCTATGGAGAAGGATACCGCCGGGACCCCTCAAACCTCTTAGCGTCTCACCCGCAGGTTCGGCGAGGCTATCATAGATCCGCCTCCCGGCCTCATCGAGGTTTTCGCGCCTTGGCAACGGTAGCCGGCATCCTGATCGGGGGTCGATATCTTCCCGGTGCATGGTGTGCTTCGATCCTCAACTGTAATCGACCCGCCGATTCAGGCCGCCACCGTCGGAACGCATCACCTCGGCGAAGCCCATGTCGTCGCGGAGGGCAAGTGTGCTCGGCCGACACGACCGCGAATTCGGCCACATCATGATAGCAGCGCCGGCAGGTTCAACAAGAACGACACCGGGACCTTCGAGGTCGACAAGACCGCGCCGGCGCCGAGTGATAATTATTGGCCAAACACCGAGCATGGTTGCCCCAATGCGCGTGGCGGATGATAGCGAGACCGGACACCAGGAGAGGACAAAAATGCCGGGCCACAAGGCAGGAGGTGAACTATGGTGCCGCTGATCGGTTACGTCGACCGGTTCTCGGCTCGCCCCGGCGAGCGGATTGCGGTCAAGGTCTCCAGCCAATTGGATCAGCCATATCAGGCCGATCTGGTGCGCATCATCCACGGCGACGCCAATCCGACCGGGCCCGGCATCAAGCTCGAGGAGATCCCAGCCGGTTTCGCGGGCATTTACGAAACGCGCTTCCAGCCCATCCATTCCGGCTCATGCGCGGTGATCGCTGCCGCTAAGCCGCTTGCGCTGCCCGTTGCCTGCACGATCGTCGTTCGCCTCCAGCCGTGGCTGCTCGACGCGCGGCCGCAGACGGTACTGGCGATGGATGGCGGGCCTGTACTTTCGATTGCCGCTCAAGGCGCCAGCCTGGAGCTGGGCGGCGATCGGGTCCAGATCGCCGCGCCGATGCTGAAGCGGCGCTGGTACGAGCTGCGGGTGGTGGCGGACAACGGGCGGCTGTGCCTGCGGCAGACCGCATTGCAGCGCAGCTGGGGTACCGCCGATTCCGGTCAAGCCGAGATGACGGGGGCCTTTGGCGCGCTCGGCCGGGTGGCCTTTGCCGCCGCGCCGACGCCGAGACCCCAGCCACACGACAACCCGTATCGCGCCTTTTTCAATGGTCGCCTGGAGGATCCCGCAATCCTCGGCGGCGCGCGATACGGCGATACGCCGATCGAGCCTGCTGCACCCGAATGCCTGGCCTGGTGGGATTTCAGCGCCGAGATCCCCACCGACCGCATTCTCGACCGCGGGCCACACGGCCTGCACGGCGCCCTGCGCAATCTGCCGACGCGCGCGGTCCGCGGGTCGCGCTGGACCGGTCAGGAACCCAATTGGCGTCATGCGCCGCGCGATTACGCCGCGATCCACTTCCACGAGGATGACCTCTACGATTGCGGCTGGAAAACCGACTTCGCAATCGACATCCCGGAGGAAATGGCCTCCGGCGTGTACGGCGTCCGCCTGCGTTGCGAGGAAATCCAGGACATCGTGCCGTTCTATGTGCTGCCGCCGGCTGGCGCCGCGACCGCGCCGATCGTTTTCCTCGCGCCCACTTTCACCTACCAGATCTATGGGAACCATCAGCGCGGCAATGTCGATGACGCGTTTCGCGCGCGACAAGCCTCATGGGGCGCTTATCCCTGGAATGCCGAGCAGCACTCCGAATATGGCGCCTCAACCTACAACGTGCATCCGGACGGCAGCGGCATCTGCTTTTCGAGCCAGCGCCGGCCGCTGCTGACGATGCGTCCCGGCTATATAACGTATTTCGACGATCGCGGCTCGGGGCTGCGGCATTTTCCGGCCGACACCCACCTGATCGACTGGCTGACGGTCAAGGGCATCTCGTTCGACGTGATCACGGATCACGACCTCGACCGTGAGGGGGCGGCGCTGCTGCAGTCCTATCGTGCCGTGGTAACCGGATCCCATCCGGAATACCACACGCCGAACACGCTGAACGCATTGCAGGATTACATCAGCGGCGGGGGGCGGCTGGCCTATCCCGGCGGCAACGGGTTCTACTGGCGCATTAGCACGAGCCAGGCAATCCCGGATGTGGTCGAAATCCGCCGCGCGGAGGGTGGAATCCGCGCCTGGGCGAGTGAGCCGGGCGAGTACTACCACGCGCTGGACCGCGGATATGGCGGCCTGTGGCGCCGCAATGGCCGGCCGCCTCAGATGCTGTGCGGCGTCGGCTTCTCCGCGCAAGGGCTGTTCGAGGGATCGTATTACCGGCGCATGCCAGGCGCGGCAGACCCGCGCGCCGCCTGGATCTTCGATGGCATCGACGGCGACATCATTGGCGACTTCGGACTGTCGGGAGGCGGCGCCGCGGGGTTCGAGCTCGACCGGGCCGATTTCGAGCTGGGAACCCCGCCCAGTGCGCTGATACTGGCGCGTTCGGAGGGCCACCAGAGCCATTTCGTGGTCGTGCCCGAGGAATTGCTGACCCATGTGGCGACCCTGACCGGGGAGTCACCAGAAGCGCTGATCCGGGCCGACATCGTTTATTTTGAAACAACGGCGGGCGGCGCCGTGTTTTCGACCGGCTCGATCACGTTCTGCGGCAGCCTGTCCCACAACAACTACGACAACGACATCTCGCGCATGCTCGAGAACGTGCTGCGACGATTTTCGCGTGATTAGCTCAGCCTCGCAGGCAACGCTCGACCATACGAGCCTTGGCACGCCTCA
>JAFMSA010000635.1:351-3241 GCA_017353855.1 Alphaproteobacteria bacterium | reverse complement strand
GTGTGTTCTGCACGACGCGCCAGCTGCCGTCGGGTTGCTCGCATGCCTGACCCTGGGCCCGCTCCGGCTTTCCTCCCGTCGTGACCGGCGCCGCAAAGTCGCGGCATGACGCTTGGAGCGTCTGCGGCTGACCCGCGCGGCCTGCCAGTGGCGTCGCATCGGGCTGCGTTTGACATGCTGCGCAGGTCACGACGATCGCGCCGATCGGGATCCAGCGCATTGTGTTCCTCCCTGGACGGAGCCTCAGGCTGTCGCCGCCGGGTCGTCGCCGAGCTTGATCAAAAGCTTGCCGAAATTGCGGCCTTGCAGCAGCCCGATAAACGCTTCGGGCGCCTGGTCGAGCCCTTCGACGATGTCCTCACGATATTTGAGTTCGCCACTGCGTACCAGCGGGGCCGCCATCGCCCGATACTCGCCAATGCGCTGCCACGCGTCGCTGACAATGAAGCCCTGAATCCTGAGCCGCTTGCGCACCGCCGCCATCAGGTTTGGGCCGGGCCGCGGCTCAAGATCGTTGTATTCCGAGACCATGCCGCACATGACCATTCGAGCGAAATCATTCAAGCGCGGGAAGACCGCCTGCTGCACCGGCCCGCCGACATTTTCCCAATAGACGTCGACCCCGTTCGGGCAGACGCGGTCGAGCGCGCCGCCAAGATCCGCCGAACGATGGTCTATACACGCGTCGAAACCGAGTTCGCTTTCAACATAGCCGCATTTGTCGGCCCCGCCGGCAATGCCGACAATGCGGGCGCCGGCACGCCTGGCAAGCTGGCCCGCGACGGCGCCGACCGCGCCCGAGGCCGCCGAGACGACAACCGTCTCGCCCTGTAGCGGCCGGCCGATCTCGGCGAGCCCGACATAGGCGGTGAGCCCGGGCATTCCGAGCACGCCGAGCGCCGCCGACAGCGGCGCTTCGTTTGGGTCGAGTTTGGTGAGGCTCCTGGCCGGCACTGCGCTGTAGAGCTGCCACCCGTAACCGCCGAGCACGTACTCGCCCTCGCCGACGCTCGGCGCACGCGAGCGCACAACCCGTCCCACCACTCGGCCTTCCATGACGGCGCCGACATCAACCGGCCGGGCGTAAGAGCGCGCGGCGCTCATACGGCCGCGCATATAGGGATCGAGCGAAAGATAGATGCCACGCACCAACACCTCGCCTTCCTGAAGATCAGGCACCGGCCCGTCGCAGATTGCAAAATCCTCCGGCTTCGGCATCCCGGTCGGCCGCCGTTTCAGGAGCACCTGTCGGTTTGTGTCTTCCATTCCCCGCTCTCCCGCATACTGTGAAATTACCTCATTTGCCGCATCTCTGCGATGATCGGGCCGTGGCTCGGAGGGAAATGCCGGCGTGCCGCGGCTCCTAAGCAGACACGCCGAGCACGGCCTTGTCGAGGGCGCATGAAATGCCTTCGGGCCAAGGCGGCGGCCGTAAGGGCGGTCCCTTAAGCCGGAACAGGCGTGCGGGTCGGATTATTTCAATTATCTATAAAAGAATTATTGTCGTATGTAAATGCTATTTTAGCAATCATCCAGTTCGCCTGCCGCCGACTTGACGCCCCGCGCCGGAACCCCGACCATGCGCAACAAACCGGGGGTCGCCGATGGACTTTTCCCTGCCCGACGAACTTCTCGAACTCAAGCAGCGTACCGAATGCTTCGTGAGCGAGCGAGTCATCCCCTTCGAGGGCGATCTCAGACAGACATCGCATGGACCGACTGAGGAGCTGCGACGCGAGCTCGTCTCCCTGGGGCACGCGGCGGGTCTCCTCAGCCCGCATGTCGGTCGCGAATGGGGCGGGCTGGGCCTCGACCACCGGGCGAAGGCGATCGTTTTCGAGGCGGCGGGATATTCTCCGCTGGGGCCGGTCGCGCTCAACTGCTTTGCCCCCGACGAAGGCAACATGCACCTGCTCGAACAGGTTGCCGAGCAACGCCAGAAAGAACAATGGCTCAGGCCGCTCGCCGCGGGCGAGATCCGCTCGTGTTTTATGATGACCGAACCGGCCCCGGGCGCCGGCGCGGATCCCTCGATGCTGCTCACGACCGCGCGCCGCGACGGGGAGGAGTTCGTGATCGACGGGCGCAAGTGGTTGATCACCGGCGCAGTCGGCGCCGAGCTTGGGATCGTCATGGCGCGCAACGAGAGCGACGCAACAGGACCCGCCGGGGCGACGATGTTCCTGACCCCGATGAGTGCCGCGGGAGTTCAGATCGAACGAGTATTGGACACCCTCGACCAGTACATGACCGGCGGTCATGCGGTGGTTCGGCTCGACGGCTTGCGGGTGCATGACAGCCAGGTGCTGGGTCGGGTCGGCGAAGGCTTTCGCTACGCCCAGGCGCGGCTCGCTCCCGCCCGTCTGACGCATTGCATGCGCTGGCTCGGCGCGGCGCGGCGCGCCCATGACATCGCCTGCGATTATGCCCGACGGCGCACGGCCTTTGGCAGGCCGCTCGGTGAGCACGAGGGGGTCGGCTTCATGCTCGCAGACAACGAGCTGGACATCCACCAGTGCCGGCTGGTGATCTGGCATACCGCTTGGGTCCTCGACCGCGGCGAACGCGGGCGCCACGAGTCGAGCATGGCGAAGGTGATCTGCTCAGAGGCAATCTGGCGGGTCGTCGATCGCAGCATGCAAATCTTGGGGGGGCTCGGTATCACCGATGACACGATCGTGGCACGCCTCTTCCGCGAGGTCCGCCCGTTCCGGATTTACGATGGTCCATCGGAGGTGCACCGCTGGAGCATCGCGCGGCGCGCGCTGCGGGCGCGAGGCTAGACCGGCAATTTCGGCGCCGATTTTTGGCAAGCTACCCGCAAACGTGCCGCAACAGCTCGGTTGGGGTCGCCCTCGAATAGCCAACCGCACGCAATCATGCCGGGCGG
>JAFMSA010000635.1:0-341 GCA_017353855.1 Alphaproteobacteria bacterium | reverse complement strand
CGCAGAAGCGCCGGTCCGAGTCACATGCGCAGCGCTCGCTTCCTTCTCCGTCATCCGGTGCGGACTCGCCAGCGGGTGTGCCAGACGATGAGATTGCGAGTCTGACCGGGTCGGTGAGGTCGCCGCGAAGTTGTGCGCGGGGCCGAGCTTCGCACCGGTTCGACCCCGCTTTTTCGCCCCTCCACACTGGGTGCGGAAACAGCCCGCGGCCGCGCATTGTCGTCTCGGCACATCGCAAGCGACCGGCACCGTGCTGCGCAGGCCGGCGAGGTGCGGATCATCCTTCGGGCGGCGTCCGGGCCCACCCAGCCGTCGCTGCGTCCGCGGCGGTCGACATCGAC
>JAFMSA010000634.1:2725-3241 GCA_017353855.1 Alphaproteobacteria bacterium | reverse complement strand
TCGCGTGTGAACCCGGATATCGGGATGGCGTGGTGGGCGACGCCCTGCTGCTGCAGCGTGTGCCGGATCATTTCGCCGGCCGGTCCGCCGATCGGGAAAATCGCAACAGCATCGCCGCCCAACGCACGGATCGCTCGGGCAACATTGATCCCGCCGCCGCCGGGGTCGTAGCGCGGCGTCGAACAACGCAATTTATGAGCGGGCTCGATGCGCCCGGTGGAAGTTGCGATGTCGAGCGCCGGGTTCATCGTCAATGTGACGATTGCAGGCATGGAGCCTCCTACTGGGCGGCGAGGGGGCCGGTTTGCAAAGCCTGCTCCGCCTCATGAACGATCCTCGTCGTGTGCAGGAGGCTCGCGGCATTGACACTGATAGAATCGATCCTCAGCGCCGCGAGAAAGCGCGCGATTTCCGGATAATTGGCCGGCGCCTCGCCACAGATTCCGACGTGACGATGATTGCGTTTGGCGCCGGTGACGGCGAGCCGAAGCATTTCCAGCATGCCCAGGTCGCGCT
>JAFMSA010000634.1:0-2715 GCA_017353855.1 Alphaproteobacteria bacterium | reverse complement strand
GGTCGCGCTCGTCGAAATCGAACGCGACTATGTCGGAATCGCGATCGACGCCAAGAGTCAACTGCGTCAGGTCGTTGGAACCGATCGAGAAACCGTCGAACAGCTGCGCAAAGGCGTCGATCTGGATGACGTTGTTGGGGATCTCGCACATGACGTAGATCTCGAGACCGTTGTCGCCTCGCTTCAGCCCATGCCGCGCCATCGTCTCGAGCACCTGCTGGCCCTCGGCGGTGCGGCGGCAAAACGGCACCATGACCCGCAGGTTCGTCAGTCCCATGTCGTTGCGGACGCGTGCTAACGCCCTGCACTCCAGTGCAAACCCGGCGGCATAGGCGGGGTGCGAGTAGCGAGAAGCACCCCGGAAGCCGAGCATCGGGTTTGTTTCTGCGGGCTCGAAAGCCGCGCCGCCAAGCAGACTCGCATATTCGTTGGTTTTGAAATCCGACAGCCGCACGATCACCGGCCGCGGATAGAACGCGGCAGCAATGGTGCCGACGCCCTCGGAAAGTTTCTCGACAAAAAAATCGGTCGGCTGCGGATAGTTCCGCACGAGGCGCGCGATCGCGGCACCCTCCTTTCCTGATGCGACCTTCTCCGGATGAACGAGCGCCATCGGGTGGATGCCGATATGCTCGTTGATGATGAATTCCATGCGTGCAAGCCCGACCCCGTCATTCGGCAACATCGCGGCATGAAAGGCGAGCTCCGGATTGCCGATATTGACCATGATCTTGGTGTGCGGACGAGGTAGCGCGCCGGTCGCAATCCGCATGACCTCGAATGACAATTCGCCGTCATAGACTCTGCCGATCTCGCCATCGGCGCAGCTGACGGTGACCGCCCGTCCGGGGACGAGCTTTTCAAGCGCGTCTTCCGCACCGACCACCGCCGGAATTCCCAGCTCTCGGGCGACAATCGCCGCGTGACAGGTGCGTCCGCCATGGCGCGTCACAATAGCCGCCGCGGTTTTCATCACCGGCTCCCAGTCGGGACTAGTTGCTTCGGCGACGAGCACTTCGCCCGCTCGAAAAGCGGTGAGGTCGTGTGCACTTGCCACGACCCGGACCTTGCCCGAGGCAATCTTCTCGCCGACCGCACGGCCGATTGCCAGAACCGGGCCGCTGCCTTTGAGTGTATAGATCTCGAAAGCGTCGGGTGCTCGTTGGGAGGCGGCGGTCTCAGGGCGCGCCTGGACGATGTAGAGTTTGCCGTCCTCGCCGTCCTTGGCCCACTCTATGTCCATCGGCATCGGCCGCCCGGCCAGCTTCGAGTAGTGATCTTCGATGCGGATCGCATTATCGGCGAGCTCGAGCACCTCGGTATCCGTCAGGCAAAAGCGTTCTCGCGAGGCCTTGCGGGTCGGCAGGTTGCGGGTAGCGGCCTCGCCGTGCCCGCGCGCATAGATGAGCCGCATCTCCTTTTTGCCAAGCGAACGGCTCAGCACGGCGCGATACCCTTGGCGGAAGGTCGGCTTGTGGACGTAGAATTCGTCGGGATCGACCTTGCCCTGTACAACATTCTCGCCGAGACCCCAGGCGCCGGTAACGAAGACCGCGTCACGGAAACCGGACTCGGTGTCGAGCGTGAAAATGACGCCGCTCGCTGCGGTGTCGGAGCGGACCATCTTCATGACGCCGACCGACAGCGCGACCTTGAAGTGGTCGAAACCGTTGTCGATGCGGTAAACGATGGCTCGGTCGGTGAAGATCGATGCAAAGCAGCGCCGGCAAGCCTCGATCAGATCGGCCTCGCCTCGGACGTTGAGGAAACTCTCGTGCTGACCGGCGAAACTGGCCGTAGGCAAGTCCTCGGCGGTTGCCGAGCTGCGTACGGCGACTGCAACATTGGCGCCGCATTTCTCTTCGAGCGCGCGATAAGCAGCACCAATCTCGGCCCGCAGACGCGTATTGCCGGCGGCATTGTAGACGAGCCGCCGGGCGGCGGCGGCGCGCTCGCCGAGCAGCGCGACGTCGTGATGGTTGAAGCTGGACAGAAGGCGCCGCAACTCGCCTTCGACGCTGGCCTCTGCGAGCGCATCGCGATAAGCGCTCGCCGCCAGCGCGAAGCCCTCCGGCACTCTCACACCTTCCACGGCCAGCGCAGAATAGAGCTCACCGAGCGAGGCGTTCTTGCCGCCGACGTCCGGTACGTCCGTCAGCCTGATATTTACGAACCAGCGGACATAAGCGGTTTTTGCCATCGGAAGGTCCCCAGGTGGTTGGCGGTTCTCGCCTTATGTAGCCGCCCGAGCCCGCGCGCCTTGATGCAGATCAACACCGCAGTTCCGCGTGCTGCTCCCCGTCGACCCAGATCAAGCTCGTCTTGCGAGCTGAGCTGGCTAGTCTAAGTCTAAAAGGCTTCTAGATGGATCTGCCATTGGCCCAAGAAATCATCACCTCTTCGATCGCGCTGAGGCCAATCAGCGGAACGGATCAATTCACTGTCCGCCCGTCTTTTCTGACGCGTTGTCAAGTCGGTCGGAGCGATGCGCCATTTCACGTGTGACCGCTCCCCGCATTCCACAATCCGGTCCTGCAGGGCGCGCAGGAGCAGTTCTGAGCCCCTTTCATCGCCCTCGATCGTGACCAGAGCTTCCCGGATCTCACCGCCGTGTTCCAGAAGGAGCTGATCGGGTGGTCGCTGCATCCGACCCTCCTGAGCGACCGGAACGAACGTTAACGCAAGCTAACGGGGCTTGTCCGTGTTGGGTGCTTG
>JAFMSA010000633.1 GCA_017353855.1 Alphaproteobacteria bacterium | reverse complement strand
AACCAATCCCGGTCGCGTTGACTGTCAAACGCGTCGCGCGGCGGCTCGAGGTGGCGCCGTGGACCACGCTGCTCGATCTGCTGCGCGACCGGCTCGGCCCGATCGGCACGAAGAAGGGCTGCGAGCACGGCCAATGCAGTGCCTGCCTGACCTTTGCGATCATGTAGGACGGCGCCTCGGTCACCACGGTCGAGGGTTGGCGGCGGACGGCGAGCTGCATCCGGTACAGTAGGCGTTGATCGGCCATGATGCGTTCCAGTGCGGTTATTGCACGCCGGGACAGACCGTCGCGGTGATCGCCGAGGGCCGGGCAAAGAGCGAAACGGAGATCCGCGAGGCGATGAGCGGCAATATCTGCCGCTGCGGCGCCTACCCGAACACCATCGCGGCGATCCGCCAGGCGATGGTGCAGCCATGATCAATTTCGAGTATGCGCGAGCGCGCGGCGTGGCCGACGCGGTGCGTCTCGCCGCCGCCGCGCCCGGCGCGAAATTCATCGCCGGCGGCACCAATCTGATCGACCTGATGAAAGAGCATGTCGAATGCCCGTCGCGGCTGATCGACATCTCCCGGCTGCCGCTCAACCGGGTCGAGGAGACCCCGGCGGGCGGTCTGCGGATCGGGACGCTGGTGCCGAATGCCGACCTCGCCAATCACTCGCTCGCCGCCGCCCGCTATCCGCTGTTGGCGAGCGCAATATCGGCCGGCGCCTCGGCGCAATTGCGCAACATGGTGACGACCGGCAGCAATCTGCTGCAGCGAACCCACTGTCCTTGCTTTTATGATACCGCGAGGCCGTGCAACAAGCGCGAGCCGGGCAGCGGTTGTTCCGCGATCAAAGGCCTCAACCGCATGCACGCGATCCTCGGCGCGAGCGACCGGCGCATCGCGACGCATTCCTCCGACATGAGCGTCGCCTTGGCCGCGCTCGACGCCCTCGTTCACGTCGCCGGGCCGGCGGGGGAGCGCACGATCCCGATCGCCGAGTTTCACCGGCTGCCGGGAGACGCGCCACAGCGCGACACGACCCTACAGCCGGTGGAGATCGTCACCGCGGTCGAATTGCCGGCGCGGGGTTTTGCCGCGCACTGCAGCTACCTGAAGATCTGCGACCGCCTTTCCTACGCCTTCGGGCTGGTTACGGTCGCGGCGGCATTGGAGCTTGACGCCGGCCGGATCGCCGAGGCCCGCCTGCCGCTCGGCGGCGTCGCGCACAAGCCCTGGCGCGACCCGGCGGCCGAAGCGGCCTTGCGCGGACAACCCGCGCAGCAGGCGGTTATTGCGCGCGCCGCCGACCTCGTTCTGTAGAACGCTAAGGGGCTCGAGCACAACGCCTTCAAGACCGACCTCGCGCGGCGCGCGATGATCCGCACCTTGACCCAGGCGGCCGCCGGCAGGCCGCAGTCGCAATCCGACAAAAGGATAGGGTGAGGCGGCCGTGGCGACCTATATCGGCACTGCCACCTCGCGCATCGACGGCCGCGCCAAGGTAACCGGCGCCGCCGGTATGCCGGCGAATTCGACGCGGAAGGCCTCGTCCATGCGAGCCTCGTCGCCGCGACCATCGCCAAGGGCCGCATTACCCCCATAGACGCTGCAGCGGCGCTAGCCGTCGAGGGCGTCCTCGACGTCTTGATGCACGCCAACCGGCCGGCGATGGCCAGCACCGACAGCGCCTACAAGGACGACCTGGCGCCCGATGGCTCCCCTACCGGCCGCTCTACGACGACCGCATCCTGTTCAGCGGCCAGCCGGCCGCGCTGGTGGTCGCCGAAGAGCCGGAGATCGCCCGCTTCGCCGCTTCGCTCGTCCGCGTCGAATACGAGGCGGCGGCGCATCTGACGGACATGCGCAGCCAACATGTTGGATTCGTCGCCTTGCCGCAGGCCGATGACCCGTTTGCGCCACCGCCACGCCGCGGCAACCCGGAGACGGCCCGCACCGCCGCGGCGGTGCGTCACCGCGGCGAGTATTACGTCCCGATCGAGCATCACAACCCGATGAAGCTTTCCGCCTCGACTGCGGTGTTCGAACCCGGCGGCAACCTGACGGTTTATGACAAGACCCAGGGCGTGCAGAACGTTCAGCGCCATCTATGCGGCGCCTTGCAGTTGCAGATGCCGCCGGAGAATGTGTGCGTCTTGTCGCCCTGTCGGCAGCGCCTTCGGCTCCGGATTACGCCCGCAATTCCAGGTTGTTCTGGCGACGCTGGCGGCGCTTCGCCTGAGGCGCCCGGTGCGCCTCATGCTGAGCCGACAGCAGATGTACGCGCTCGGCTACCGCCCGGCGATGATCCAGCGGATCGAGTTAGGCGCAAGCGCCGACGGCCGTCTCGACGCGGTGGCGCAAGAGGCGCTGACCGTCACCTCGCAATACAGGATTCTTCATCGCCAGGAAACCGGCTGGCCCCCCACCCAGGAGCCGCCCAAGGCGGTTGCCAGCGCTGCTTTCGCTGTCCCGACGGGGTTAGCGCAATGATGCGATCACCAGTTCTGAGACAATCGCTGGCAAGCTTCTGCTTGCTGTATGCATGATAGAAGCTAGCCGGTGATGTCCGACCACCGGCTAAGTCATTGATTCTTTGGAGCGGGCGAGGGGATTCGAACCCCCGACCCCAACCTTGGCAAGGTTGTGCTCTACCCCTGAGCTACACCCGCATCCACCGCGCTGAGGTCTGCCGCGGCTTTACCTGACAATGATAATCCGGCACGAGGGGTTTGCAAGCCTTGCTTTCCCGGCGGCCGGAAAGCATCGTGTGGGCGCATGTCCTCCCCTCCGCTAACCTCCGAGGAGCTCTTTCAATATTTCGATGTGCTGGGGGTTGCGCACCGCACCTACTCGCATCCGCCGGTTTTTACCGTCGCAGAGGCGGCCGCGTTGCGCGGAAGCCTGCCTGGCGGGCACTGCAAGAGCCTTTTTCTGAAGGACAAAAAAGGAGGGTTTTGGCTCGCCGTGATGCTCGAGGACCGCCGCCCCGATCTCAAGAAGCTCGCGGCGAGGCTGGGCGCGCCGCGGTTTTCGTTCGGCGGCGTGGCAGATCTTTATAGAGTGCTGGGCGTGCAGCCGGGCAGCGTCACCCCCTTCGCGCTCGTCAACGATGTCGAGCACTTGGTCACGCCGGTGCTCGACGCAGCGATGTTGGAGTACGACCCGCTGAATTACCATCCGCTGCGGAATGACCGCACCACCGCGATTTCGCCGGCCGATCTGCTGCGTTTCATCAAAGCCTCGGAGCACGAGCCCCG
>JAFMSA010000632.1 GCA_017353855.1 Alphaproteobacteria bacterium | reverse complement strand
TTCACGGCCTCCGCCCGCAGCCGCGGTCATTCGATCACCGCCCTGCCGCAGCGCCAAGTCGGCGGAGCGAGGCGCACGTTACGAAGGCCATGCCGAACCAGCGGACCCATGAGGTATCGTAACAAGTGAGATTTCGTAACAAGGAAACCCGGCTGTCGCAAGCCGCCGAGCGCGACGGCCGCCCGCCGCGCAGGATACGGGCTCAGCCGCGCCTGACCAGTCTTGCGCAATAGAAGCCGTCGATTCCGTCGTACTCGCCGAAATAGCAGGGCAGCGTGCGCAGATCTCCCTTCGGAGTGATCCATTTGGGGTCGGCGGTGATCTCGTCGGGCCCGATTTCGCGCCGCGTCAGCGGCGCGCCGCCGTAGAGCAATGCCTCAATGCGCTCGAGCCCCTCCTCCGGCTCAAGCGAGCAGGTACAGTAGACCAGGGTACCCCCGGGTGCCAGCATCTCGATCGCCGCCCGCAGCAAATTCTCCTGAACCAGAGAAAGACGCGCAACGTCTTCGCGTGATTTAAGATGCGGCACGTCGGGATGTCGGCGAATCGCACCGGTTGTGCTGCAGGGCGCATCGAGGAGTACAGCTTCCACCGGATGCCGGGGACGCCATGTGAGCGCATCGGCCTCGACCGCCTCGACCCGCAGGTCGAGCCGTTCCAGATTGGCAACAAGCCGCTCCAGGCGACGGCTCGAGCGATCGACCGCAGTCACCTGGGCGCCGGCTATCGCGAGCTGTGCCGTCTTGCCGCCCGGTGCCGCGCACAGATCTACCACTTCACGTCCGGCGAGATCCCCGAACAGGCGGGCCGGCAGTGCGGCGGCGGCATCCTGGACCCACCAGGCGCCCTGCGTGTAGCCAGGCAGAGTAGCCAGTGCTCCGCCGGCCGCCCGGCGCAGCGTGCCGGTCGGCAGCAACACGCCCTCAAGCCTCGTGCGCCAAGTCTCGGCGTCCTCGCGCAATGTGATGTCAAGCGGCGCTTCCTTCAGATGTGCCCCGGCGATTGCCCGCGCCGTTGCTTCGCCGTAGGTCTTGCTCCACGACCGCCACAGCCAGTCCGGCGTGTTCAGCCGGGGAGCGTCCTGCTCGTCAATGCGCTCGGCTCCCTCGATGCTCAGACGCCGAAGCACCGCATTGACGAGCCCCTTATGCGAAACAAATCCGCGGCCCTGCGCGATATCCACACTGGTGGCAACCGCCGCGTGCGGCGGGGTCCGCAAAAACAGGAGCTGCGCGACGCCAAGCCGCAATATGTCGTGCACCAAAGCCGCGCGGGGAGCCAAAGGAGTATTGAGGCAATCGGCGATCATCGCGTCGATCTGCCCGAGCCGCCGCAACACGGTGGCGACCAGCAGGCGAGCAAATGCGCGATCGCGGCCCGGCAGCTGACGCATGAGCGAGCTGTCTTCAATCGCATCGTCGAGCGGTCGCTTGCGGCGGAGCACCGCAGCGATCAAGTCGAGAGCAACATTGCGCGCGGTGGGCGCTTCGGACATCAAAGTTCTTTTAAACCGCGGATTCGGTCGATAACCGATGGTCGCGTGCCAAACGCTGGGCCTCGACCTTTGTTCCTCGCACCCGATACCAAAAACGTCGATGTGTGAGCCGGCTCACGCCGCAGCCGCCAGCCGGCGCTCCAGCGATGCCGCAAGAGTGCGCGACGGATACCAAGGCCCGGGAGGGGCCGGCGGGCGCGGGGACTTGCCCGGCCGACACAGCCAGTCCATTCTAAAATCGTGAGCGTGGAACCTTTGCAACGCAGGTGATGAGCGATCCCGTCCCGCAGCCCCCGGCCATCACGCCGAGCCCGCGGCGCTGCCCCGGCATGCGCGGGCGGCCGAGGACGACTTGCATCGTGGGCTCGCCGCTTTCCGCCGCCGGGGGCGTCGCGGTCACCGGGATCGATCTCTCGCAGCCGATAACACCCACGCTGCGTGAGATGATCCTCAACGCGTTCCTCGACTACCACGTCGTCGTCTTTCCGAACCAGGTATTGAGTAGAGAGCAGCAGTACAGGTTCATCGCGAGCCTGGGCAAAGTCGAGCCCCACGGCGGACGCAACGCTCGGGCGAAGCGATATGCGGTCGCCCATGTGATCTCAAATCTTGACGGCAACGGCCGTCCCGTCGACCGGTCTTCCTCGCCGGTCAGCAACTACCGCTGGCATACGGACAAGGCCTACAACGCCGTCCCGCCGATGCTGACGGCGCTTTACGCCGTGGAGCTCCCCCCGCAGGGCGGCGACACGGAGTTTGCGAACACACAAATGGGATATGCCGCGCTGTCCGAGGTGACAAAGCAGCGGATCGCCGGATTGCGAGTGGTCTTTCGGTGGGCAGGAAGCCGTCATGCGCCCGGTATCCCGCCGCTTTCGCAAACCGGCCCGGAGGCACGGCCGCCGGTTGACCACCCGCTCGTGCGCACTCATCCGGTAACCGGCAAGAAGGCGCTCTACCTGGGCAATCACGCCTCGCACATCCTCGGCATGCCGCCCGACGAAGGGACAGCGTTGCTCGAAGAGCTCCTGGAACACACGACAAAGCCGCAATTCGTTTACGCGCATCACTGGCGCGTCGGGGATCTCTTGATATGGGACAACCGCTGTCTTCTTCACCGCGCGGTCGCCAACTACGAGGTGAGCAGGTACCGCCGGATCCTGCACCGTAACGTAGTCCGGGGCACCGTGCCCTTCTGAGCCCGGCCCCTCACGGACAAGACCAAAGTCTTTCGGCCGTCGCCCCTCTCGAACCCGGTTGTACGCAGACATGTTTTCGGATCGTCGGGAGGACATGTGCCGGGAATCGGCGGCTTGGCCGGTGGCGGCGAAACCGTCCGGCGGTGCCGCACCCCGGGCGGGTTGCGGCTTGCCCCCTGTCGCGGGCGGCCACGCACAAATTTGCGCTGCGGTCTGCCCGGCCTGTCCGCGGCAGAGCTCGCCAATACCGGGAGCCGGCAGGACTCCGGCGGTCGCGGAGGCGGCGGTCGCGCAAACCGCCGGGTGCCCATCCGGGACCCCGACGACCCTGCCGTCCACCGTCGTGACCCGGGCATCCTTGGAGGTCAGGCGAGCTTGCAGGGTTTGAACGGATCCGAATGTCCGGTTGGCGGGCCCTCCGCAGTACCGGCGGGCGAGGCGGCGGACAGGAGCAAACCGCCGCTGTCGATCCTGATTCTGGTGACGGCGATCGCTCCTGCGGCACTGCACATGCTGGTGCCGTCCTTGCCTCTGCTTGCCGCGGTGTTCGATG
>JAFMSA010000631.1 GCA_017353855.1 Alphaproteobacteria bacterium | reverse complement strand
GCTGCCCAGGCCGCGCGCACAATGAGTTCGGCCTGCTCGCGGGAGACGGCGACGCGACTGCCTCCGAGAGTGGCGCAGCCGAGACCCATAACCGTAACTTCGAGCGACGTCCGTCCAATCCGTCGTGTGTCGAAACCAGGCATCCTGTTTTCCCTACTGGGTGGCCGCCGGATGTATCAGTTCCAGCCCTCGCTGCGCGACTGCGGCAGTCGAAAATTCGTCGTCACCGGCGACCTGCATGTGGCGAAAGCAAATTTAATGCAGTTCTCGTCGAGCGCCTCATTGATCATCGCATAAGCCGCACGCCCCTATGACGAACTGCGGATCCGGACCACGAAATCGCCGAGCGGATCGACCCCCTGCATTTTCGGCGGCTCGAGGATCAGCGGTGCAGACAAGTCCAGTCCGATCTGCCTGATCAGCGTCTTGGCGAGGGTGAGGTCGCTGTCATAAATGACGCCGATGGCGATCTTACCGATAATCCAGTCGCGGCCCAGGTT
Organism: Alphaproteobacteria bacterium; assembly: GCA_017353855.1. Classification (GTDB taxonomy): domain Bacteria; phylum Pseudomonadota; class Alphaproteobacteria; order ATCC43930; family CGMCC-115725; genus AP-15. The sequence goes on along the minus strand of JAFMSA010000631.1, from coordinate 2,757 downwards.
CTGGACGGCGCTCGAGAGGCTGAACGGCGCCCTATGGAGGGACCGCGATCGTGGCGCAACCTGACGGAGCGAATGCCGAAGCTTTCGACGGTGCCCTTGAAATTGCCACCACCGCTCCGGCTTGTACGCCCATCGCCGCCAGCGCTCAACGTCGCGGCGGCGATGACGACAACGAAGAGGATATTGCGAAAGATCGGCGGCAAGCGCACAGCCGCGCCCGACCGACGGGCCTCGCCGGTGTTGGGCTGGGGCCTCGGCGAGGCTCGCGCTCAATGGCGGCCTGCCACAAGAGGTCGGCGACGCGCAGGGTGACCCACCACATGGCGTCGGCGAGGCGACTGACCCAGGTATCCCGCCCGCGCAGGTGCACAAGTCGATGCCTCAACCTCACCCCAGCACCAGGACCGCGCCGATAATCAAAGCCGCCCAAATCCCCCGCCCGATGCGCACGGCGGGCACGCTCGATCGATCTCGGGCGAGCCGGAGGTCTGACCAGATTCTCGACCGTGTGCCGCGTGATGCATATGGCGAGCGGCAGCGTGATGGTGACGAGGACGGGCCGGCTCCCCATCGCGCGGACCACCCGGAGCATCCACAAGATACGATAGCGACCGATGGCGCCGTATCGACAATCCGGCCCAACGGCCGGTCGAACGCGGGAAACGGCCGACGCAACCGAGCGCGAAGGCCGCAACCAGACCGGATCCTGATTTAAGGAAAACCGCCAGGCGAGGAGATGCGGGCACCTGTCACTGCATATGTCGGGAGCACGCACCCGCTGTGTCGCCTTGCGAAACGGCCACTCGACGCCGACCCCCGGACCCGTGAAAACCGCAAGCAGCGGCAGCGCTCTGGTCCTCCCGTACTTACCGGGTCCTCGGTGACGCGGGCGTGGCCGCGCCGGAATCGGGCAGGGGATCGTCTGGGCGGGGCTCCAGGCTCGCCAAAATCCGCCGCGTCAGGAGTGTGCACTCGTGGTGTCGGGGTTGCGAGGTCCGCGCTCAAGCCGTGAGACCTCAGTAAATTGCAATTCGCAACTTATCCAGAGGCGAAAAAAAGCTTGTTTTGACGCTTCGTCCATATCCGGCGATAAAGACCGGGCGACGGCTAAGCTGCGGCAGCCTGGTTCAAGGCGAAAATGGATTTGGCGTGATCGTGAATTGGCGCAGCGCGCGAGAGTTTCTTTCATCGGCGGGCCGGAAACATGGTGGCGCCGCCCGCGGCGCCAGCGGCTACGCGCTGATTATCGTGCTCTGGACGCTTGTGCTCATCGCGTTCGTCATTGCGCATCTCTCGGCGATGGGGCGGGGCGAGATCCGGATCTCCGGCAACCTCCTCGCAAATGCCGCGGCGCGGGCCGCCGCTGACGGCGCGGTCAATGAGGCCATTTTCAATTTATCCAATCCACAGCAGGACCAGCGTTGGCCGATCGATGGGAATCCGCACTTGGTGACGATTGGGAACAGCCGTGTAACGATACGGCTTCAGGATGAAGCCTGGTGGATAAACCCGAACTCGGCCTCGCCCGCGCTCTTTGCGGCGCTGTTGCACGTTACCGGCGTAGCGCCCCAAGCCGCACGCAGCCTGGCAGCCGCCGTCGCCGAGTGGGTCGGCTCCGCGGGCGCGACCCGGCCGCAGAACGCGATCCTCGCGGATTACCAAGCCGCCGGCCTCGATTACGGACCCCCGGGCGAGCCGCTCGAGACGCTCGATGAGCTGGGCCGCGTAGTCGGCATGACCCCCGCGATATTGGCGGCAATCCGGCCCCATCTGACATTGTTCGGACCCCCCCAGCCGAGCCCGGCCACCTTGGATCCGGTCGTCGCCGCGGCGCTGGCCGAGGTGGCAGCAGGCCAGCCAGTTCCGGTCGCTAACCAGCAGCCGCAGGATGTGCTTACGACGCGGATTACGGCGGTTGCATTGGGTCCCGGAAACGCGAGCGTAACGCGTAACGCGATTGTGCGGTTTGGAGCATCCCTCCCCCATGGTTACGGCGTCCTGGCCTGGCGCGACACGTTGTGAGCGCCGCTTATCCTTCGCGCGGGAGCTCGCAGAACGGCCGGCGCTTAACTCACCGTGGTTAGCCGGTCGCGCGCGGACGGTTTGCGCATCACGCCGAGCGCTCGCCTGCAGTCCCTGAGAGTTCTCAAGGCGCTCTTGCGCGACGAAACGGGCTTCTCCCGAACCTCGAGCCTGTCGCAGGTTTCTTTTCTGGCGGCGACGAAAGTCGTCCTCACCGCCGTTGGACCTTGGGAAAAGGTCGCGAGCCTGCCCGGCGCAAAACCGACCGACTTGCCCGTCAGCGGGTCCGGCGTGTAGTTTGGCCGTTTGACCTCGCCACGCTGCTCGCTCGTGAAGTCTTCGAGCCCGTCGCTGTCGGAAGCGGCGCGCATACCGGCATTAAGACGTTCGGTTGGCCAGGTCGACACGGCCTGATGCACGTTAACACGTTCCCCAGCTAGCGAGGCTGCCGGCCTTCGACGACGGCGGCAAGAGATCCGGTCGAAGAACCGTTCGGATGTACGCGCGTTTGCGTACCCGTTCTTCGTGCTTCTATTGCCGGCGAGGACCTATTATGGCGAAACGTGATCTGGACTGGCATCGGTCTCGAACCTTACCTCCTATGGCAGGAACCTATCGGACGGCCCACGTGCCGCTTCTTTGACCAAACGGCGATAGCGAGGTCCAGGATGGCACAGCGCGTGCTAGCCGAGGGGAACAGCACAGCGAGCTCCGGAATACTGCACGGGACGGTCG
>JAFMSA010000630.1 GCA_017353855.1 Alphaproteobacteria bacterium | reverse complement strand
CCACCCATAGGAGAAAGATCTGCATCCTGACGGCTCTGTCGACACCACTGACGTGATCGCTCCCTTGGCCCGCAGATTTGAGCTGCTTCATTTGCCGCTCTCGCCGGCGCGTCAGCCAAGTTAACGAATTCAGCAAATATGCCGATATATACTGTAACTAATCTAACGCTACACACGATAGAACGCCTCTCCCTGCCTCACGTTTGCGCCCTAAGGGCGCGCTAGCCGCCGATCCTGCATGCTCGCCGAGCCGGTCCAGCGCCTGACCTAGATGTCGCCCACCCCCAGGCATCGCGTGGCCCACTCATTGAGGAGTATTTCAGCCTGGAGCTTGCCGGCGCGCAACGCGGAGGCGATCAGCATCTGCTCAAATAGGTCACGCTGCGCATGGCTGCCGCCGATCCGCCATAACTTTCTCGCGCCGCCGATCGCTCGCGAAACGCCCCGTTGTGATCGCCGCGTCGCGACGACAGAACCGCTCGCGCCAATGCCCAGGGGTCGCCGGCCACCGCCGCCTCGCTCTCCGCACTTTGCGCCGCGTAACGCGACAGGCTCCCGGCGAGGCATGATGCGTCGTCGGTGCGCCCAGCGACGGGTCAGATAATGCACATCGCCGAATGTGAGCAGGTGGTCGTCGATATGGGTTTGCGAGCGGTCGGCAAGCTCCGACCAACGGGCGCCGACATCGACGCCGTCTTGTTCCAGCCGCCAGAGCAGCGAAATGGCGTTCGAGATGTCGAGCAGGTCATCGGTCGATTCCGGGCGCACCTCGCGGTATAGAGTTTGAGCACGCGATCATGCGCTCCCAGTTCCAGCGGGAATAGGCAGCGATGCCACAGCGCGTGATTGGCGAAGTTGTTGCACTCCCCCCATTCGCTTCGAGACGCTCGGTCAGTCCATGCCCTCGCGCGGCCGCCCGGTCATCTCGAAGAACGTGTTGCACCACGTGCGCGGCCTAAACCTAAATGTCTACCTGATCGAATTCGACCGCTTCTCGGCCGGTATGCTCGGCCGCGTCGTATTCCCCGGCCTCCTCGAGGCCGAAGACATGACAACCGAGGATGAATCCTAACGGGCATCCGATCTGCCACGCCGGGAGCGCGCGCGACGGCCGCGTGTATCCGCTTGCTCTCGTCGGCGTAAAACCAGCCGTATTGCGCGAGCTTGAGGCCAAGCACATCGCGCGGATGCTCGGCAACGATCGCCTCCCAGCGCGCCGTGGGGCCGACGAAATTGCCGGCGACCCAAGCGCCGAGCGCTGCGATATGCGCTGCTTCGCGCGGCGGCGTGAGGCCCGCAGCTCGACTGACTGCGCTGGCCAAACGGCCAAACAACATCCATCATGAAGCAGCCGCGCAAGCAGTGCGCCATCGCGAACTCGGGGGTCGGCTGCGAGGGCTGCCTTGAGGCGACCGCCCCGGTATCCTTTCGAAAGCCGAGATGGGCGCTAACTGCCTCGTCGGGCGCCGCGACCGCTTTGCGAGAAGAGGCGGTTACCGGATTGCCGTGTCCGTCCTCGACGATTATGGATCCCCACTCGTCTTGCCACTCCGCCAATGCCGCTCCCATACTTCGCAACAACGACCGGAGGCAGCATGCAGTACGACCTTACACCAACGCAGCGAGCGGTGCAGGCTGAGGCGCGAAAGCTCGCGCGAGGGCCGATCGCGGAACGCGCCGCCGAGATCGACCGCAGCGAAGAATACCCCTGGAACAACGTCGCGCTGCTGAAGGATGCCGGCTATTTCGGCATGACCATCCCCACCGCTTACGGCGGAAAGGGGGCGAGCTACCTCGACGCCGTTCTGGTGATCGAGGAGATGGCTAAATGCTGCGGCATCACCGGCCGCATCGTCGTCGAGGCGAATATGGGCGCGGTCGGCGCGATCATGAAATACGGCAGCGAAACGCAGAAACGATTAGCCGCCGATCTCGTGCTGTCGGGCGACAAGCCAGCAATCTGCATCACCGAGCCCGGCGCGGGCAGCGCGGCAACCGAGATGGCGACACGGGCCGACCGCCGCGGCAATGGCTTCGTCGTCAACGGCAAGAAGCACTGGATCACTGGCGGCGGCGTCTCGCGGCTGCACCTGGTCTTCGCACGCGTCTTTGATGAGGCCGGCCAGGAAGAAGGCGTTGGGGGCTTCATCGCGGTCCGCGACGAGACGCCGGGGCTCAAGATTGGCAAGCGCGAACCGGCGATGGGACTGCGCGGCATTCCCGAAGCCGAAATCATCTTCGAAGATATGGAATTGACGGGCGATGCGCTGGTGCTGCCTCCGCGCGGTTTGCGCAAAGGCTTTGCCGACCTGATGAACGCTTATAACGGTCAGCGCATCGGCGCCGCGACGGTGGCGCTCGGGCTCGCCGAGGGGGCTTACGAGCTCGGGCTGGCCTATGCCCAAGAGCGCGAGCAATTCGGCCGGCCGATCTGCGAGTTTCAGGGCGTACAGTGGATGCTCGCCGATATGGCGACCCAGATCGCCGCCTCTCAGGTGCTGATCTACAAGGCCGCAGCGGGCGCCGCCGACGGGTTCCCGGACGCGACCGAAGCGGCGCAGGCGAAGATTTTTACGTCCGAGATGGCGATCAAGGTGACCAACGACGCGCTGCAGCTATTCGGTGCTGCTGGTTATTCACGCAACCGCCCGCTCGAGCGCATGGTGCGCGACGCGCGCATGTTCACGATCGGCGGCGGCACCGCGCAAATCCTGCGTACGGTCGTCGCCTCGCGGCTGCTCGGCCGCCGGTTGCCGCAAACCCGCGACGGGTATCTCGTGGACCGCCCGGAATAGGTGCTCACGCCGCGATCGGCGGCTCCAATGTTGGGAGATGAATGCGACTGAGTCGCATAATATCCGCATAGCTGATTTGCCCTAATGCGATTGCGAACTGTTCTCATCTGGTTTAAAAGGGCTGCATGTACGTCTGCCTGTGCAACATGATTACCGATCGCGAGTTTCGCGCCCACGCCGCGCAAGGCGACTGCACCGTATCGACGGTGTACCGATCTCTCGGTAGCCAGCCGCGTTGTGGCAAATGCGTCCCCTTCGTAAAGCAGCTGGTGGAGCAGGTCCGCGAAACCCCGCGCGCACACCCCATAGCAGCGGGGACAGCCTGACGGTTGCGACGCAGCTTGCGGGCGGATGATATCGTCCCGCAAGATGTCAAGTCCGACTGATCTGGGAGGCGACCGTGCATGGAGATGCGACCGTTTTACAGCATCTGAACGCGGTTCTGAAAAACGAGCTGACCGCGATCAATCAG
>JAFMSA010000629.1 GCA_017353855.1 Alphaproteobacteria bacterium | reverse complement strand
GCAGGAAGCGTTTGTCGGGCTGCACCACTGTGACTTCCTCGACCCGATCGAGCTCGCGCACAATGTCGGCCCATTCGGGGTTGGTGCCCAGCGCCGCGAGCCGATCGTCGAGGTCTTTGCGCAACAGTAGCGCGAGGAAGGAACAGAACAGGTGGCCGACGATCGCGGCGTTGCACTGGTGGAAAATGGGTCGCGTTTCGAGGATCGATTTTGCCGTCCGGAAGATCTGCTCCACACGCCACAGCTGGCGGTAGGCGAGCGCGACCGACAGGGTCGGCAGCGTTGGTGCGCAACACGTAGATTCCGTCAAAGCGAGTATCTTCCGCCACCCGCCGCGGGTCGACTCGAAATGGCCGCCGCGCGTGGTCTTGAGATAGGTAACCGGCATTGCCGACCAACTGCTTGTCGCCGTCGGCGGGTTTGTGGCCCAGACTATCGACAATCTCCGCGCGAACGGCCGCGTCGCGCGCCGCCTCCTTGGGATTGAAGCAGACCACATAGCGCCGCTTGCCGCCACTCTCGGGGTCGGCGACCAGGACTTTCCTTATCGCGGACGCGGCGGACGGTCAGCTGTACTCCCGGCTTAGTATCGGCCAGTACGACGTCGCGCACCTCTTTGGTGCTGCGCTCGCGGGCACCCAGGATGTAGTCGATACCGCGCTTTTCGAGTTCGGCGATCGTTTCGGCACTGATCATGCCGCGATCGGCAACCACATACATATGTGAATGCTGAAGCGTTCCCTGAGCCGGTCAACGACCGGCATCAACGCCGTAAGGTCGGCCGGTAGTGCGTGTCGATCTTCAACAGCGTGCCGTGATGCAACAGGCCGTCGAGGACGTACGGCGCCTCATGGTTCGTCGCCGACATCACCTTGATGGGAGAGAGACCGAATTCGAGAGCCTCGACCTCGCCCTCCACCAGGGCTTCGACGGCCTAGAGTATTCTTCTTACTTCAGTCTGCTGCGCACGGGTGCCATGCCGTTCGAAACGATCTATGGACTGTCGCTGCGGCGGCTCCCCCGAGCGGCCGAGTACGAGCTTTCGAAGATAGTCCCAAACATCGCCCTGTTCGGTCATCCCGTATCCAAGGGAGAGGTAGAAGTCGTCGGCATCAACCAGCTTGTGATCAACCGAGTCGCTTACCGAATGAGCTTCGGACCAGTCCTTCCGCTAGACCCTGAACATTAAAGAGGCACGGCCGCCGGCGGCCCATCGAACATCCGTCGCGCCGGAATCCGGGGCAATAACGGAGGGCCCAGGGCAGCGTCTGGGCGCAACCAGATGGTCTCGGAGGCGCGGGACGTCATCGGGCAAGCTCGGAGAGGCAAGGCCGATCGAGGCATGTGAGCTGCCCCACTGAGCAGCACCCGCCCGGGCCGGGCCCGAACGGGCCCCGCTTTCCGGTCTTACACAGCAGGAGGACAAACCGCGCCTCGACATGCTAAGTTTCGGTCTATGAATATCGTCGTTCACAAGCCCACGATGACCCGCGACGAATTCTTTGTCTGGGCGCAGTCCCAGGCTGTCCGGTACGAATTCGACGGGTTTGAGCCAGTCGCCATGACTGGCGGCACCGTCCGTCACGACGTTATTACCTACAACATCCGAACTGCTCTGCGCAGTCGCCTAGAAGGTGGTAAGTGTCGACCCCTCGGCCCCAACGCCGGCGTGCAAACCGTCGGCGACGCTATACGCTACCCAGACGCCCTCGTAACATGCACAAAAGTCTCGGACGACGCTCACACCATCCCAGGCGTCATCATCGTTTTCGAAGTCCTCAGCCCTTCATCCGGGCGCACCGACCGCATTGTCAAATTGCGCGAATACCGGGCGGTTCCTTCCATTCGACGCTACATTATCCTCGAGCATAACAGTCTCGACCTGACTGTCTTCAGTCGAAACGACGTCCAACAAGACTGGACCGCGACCGCGCTCACCGCCGAAGACGTGCTTCAATTGCCAGAAATCGGCATTGAGGTCCCTGTTGCCGAATTCTATCAAGACGTCGATCTTCCTAGACCTGATCGACAGGTGAGCATCTGACTGCGCCATCGCGATTGCCAACTTGGCGCTGAGCGTGCATCGCACGGCCTGCCAGAATGCATCGTCCCGTCAGACCAAGGAAGGCCTGCGGATCTGTCGTACGCGAGCCGGCGAGCTTGCGCATGATATCTTGCGGACTGAGGCGCCACAGGATTCGTCGGCCTCCCGGCTGCAGGTGTGTGCCAGCCCGGCGACCACCGCGATCGGGTCGATCCGGCTTTCCGGAGTTGTCCCCGGCGGGACGGGGTAGGCGGCGGCCAGCCCATCGCTCTCGACGCGAAATGGGGGTCGCGCCATAGGACGGATGCTGGATTCACTCTGACGAGACAAAGCGGGAACATCGCCTGTCACCGTTTGAACTTTTCCGCTTCTCCGACGCGTAAGTCATTGATCCCTTGGCGGCGAATATCATACCAGATGATCGTTAGCTCATTTGAGACTAGATGCAAAACGCCGAATTCGTTACGATTTTTCAATGCCTCCCCCCCTTAGCGTGAATCTGGCATCCGTTCTATGTCGTGACCCCTCCTCGAGCACGGCGTCGGTTACCCGACTGATCAAGTCGGGAGAAACCTCGACCCCGTAAAGCTCGTGCAGATGCGGCGCCTGGATCTCGCGCACTGACAGGCAGCGGGCGTAGAGGCTGATGACCCGATCATCAAACCCGTCGATGCGGGTCTGACCTTTGCCGACAATCTGCGGTTCGAAGCTGCCGTTGGCATTTGTCAAGACAGGGATGCTGCCTGCATCTGCATCTCCGTCTTGCTGCCCAGCATACCGCTCTCGTCAGTACCCCAAGATCACCCGGTAATCGCTTCCGTTGCCGAACGCGCCCGCTCCCTCATCGATTCGGATGCACGGCCGCGCCTTCGGCCCGCAGCGCTCCAGCTTCGCCAACATCCCGGTCTTGGCCCAATCGTCACGGTTGGCCTGCATCGCGGCAATCTCGGCCTGGAGCTGCGCCTTGCGCGCCTCCGCCGCGCCGATGGCAGTGGTGTCCCACCACAGCATCCGGGTATTCGCGATCCAGCTCAGCAGCATCAGTCCCGCCACCACGGCCACCAGCCACCCGAGCAACCGCCAGCTCGCCCACAGCACCACGCCGCGCAGGGCGTGCTCGGCGCGACGCGCGGCCTCGGTCATCCCTTCCAGCCGGCCGAGCAGGGGCCGGGTGGCCGCCTGTACGGCCGCCGCGCCCTCCGTCGCCGCGCCCGCGAAACTCTCCTGCAC
>JAFMSA010000628.1 GCA_017353855.1 Alphaproteobacteria bacterium | reverse complement strand
GATCGATTCGTCGAGATCCGGGTAACCCGAGCTCTTGGTAACCGCAAAGTCGATGACCCGGCCGCTGCTATCGACCGCAAAACGCAGGACTGCGTTCCCTTCCTCGCCCCGCCGGAGGTCCGCCGGAGGGCGGAAGCGGGGTAATGCTTATGGCTTTCGAGCCAAGCGCTTAAACGGGCAATGTAGCCATGTAGCCCGCCCTTGCCTCCGGTGATGGGAGTGGCGCCGGCCCGGCCGGGGCCGCCGGCGCTCGGGGAACAGGCAAGGCGAAGGTACTCGCGGAATTGGTGGTCGCGGAGCGGGTATGTAAGCTTGCCTCGGCTGCGGCGGCTCCTCCTGGCGGTGAGCGGGTTTTGGCGGCTTTCTGCCCACCGGCTTGTGTGCAGGCGGCGATGGAGCGGGCGTTATAGGAGCTCGGAGGGCGGGCTCGCTTACCACTGCCGGTGCCTCCGGCGCAGGCGGAAGCGTTGCCGTCTGCTGCTCCGACGGAGGTGGAAGCGTTGCCGTCTGCTGCTCCGGCGGAGGCGATTCGTCGGCCCGGTGTGGCGAAGTCTCCTGCTCCGGCGCGGACGGAAGCGCCGGCGTGGCGACGGACTTGGGCAAGGCGGGTTGGAAAACAACCTCGATCCCGCGTTTGGCGATCGGCCCCGTTACCGGAAGAACCCTTCCCGACATGAGGAAAACCAGCAACGCCGGGCAGGCCGCGTGGCCGGCCGCCGAGAGGGTCTAGATCTAGAGAGAGCCTCATTCCCCTCACTTAGGGGTAACCGCCGCTTCGGCCACCAATGACACTTTCGAGAAACCCGCCCGGTTGATCAGCCCCAGCGTATTCATCAGCTGCGCATAGGTGTTGGTCCGGTCGCTGCGCACATAGACGATACGGCCGGGGTCCTCGGCGGCAAGGGTGCTCAGTCGCCCCTCGAGTTCGTCCGTGCCGACCCGCTCGTCTCCGATGAACACCTCGCTGTGACGGTTGAGGCTGATAATGACCGGCTTCTTCGACGCGGTGAGCTGCGCCGCTTGCGACTTCGGCAGGTCAAGCGGCACCCCGACGGTGAGCAACGGAGCGGTGATCATAAAGATCACGAGCAGCACCAGCATCACATCGACCATCGGCGTCACGTTGATCTCGGCGAGTGGCGCATAACGATCCTCGCGGGCTTCGCCCGATGAAGGCAGGGACAACGCCACGGCTCACGCTCCCGCCCCGGCGCGCGCGAGCAGACTGCCGGAGCGCCCGATCAAACCTTGCATGCGTCCGGCGAACCGGCCGAGATCGACGGTAATCTTGTTGTAAGCGACAACGGCCGGGATGGCTGCGGCCAGCCCCATTGCCGTGGCGAACAGCGCCTCGGCAATTCCGGGCGCCACAACCGCGAGGCTTGTGTTGTTCGCGGCGGCGATCCCCTCGAAGCTGTGCATGATCCCCCACACCGTACCAAAAAGACCGATAAACGGCGCCGCGGAACCGAGCGTCGCGAGGAACGGCAGCCGAAATTCGAGGCGCCGCAGCTCGGCGTTCAAGGCGAGCCGCATCGCGCGTTCGATGCGTTCGCGTCGCTCCCCGCCGGTTTCGGGGTCAGGCCGGGGCTCCACCGCGCTCTCGGCAAGGCCCGCCGAGATGACAAGGCCGGCGGGATCCCTTCCCTCGGGCGCAGCTTCGACCGCCAACTCCTGCGGCGAGCGCGCGGCCGCCGCCCGCGCCTCATGCTCGCGCGCCGAGCGCGTCGCCGCTGCGAGACGCCGAAGCTTGTCGATGATGACCGCCCAGCTCCACACAGATGCTACGAGCAGCAGCAACAATACCGCCTTCACGACGGGGTCTGCGTCGAGAAACAGCTTGACTATTGAAAGGGTCCCAACGGTGTCGTTCACGATCGGCCTCTGGACTTCATTCGCAACCCCAAGCTTCAAGCGCGAAAAATGTGGCGCATCCGCGGCAGGGCTAAAACGCTGCGTGAGGCCAACGAGAAAATCTACCAGATCCGCAACAGCGCGCATGCCGACGCTGAGGTTGACCTGCTGGTAACAGGAGGGCCGGCCCCGTTCGGGATGGCTTCCGCGGCTCCCCGCCGGCATTGCCAGTCCTGAGGCCGCTGCCGGGGCGAGGCTGGCCGAAAGCAGCGTTGATGCCCTTGCCGAGAATCTTTGAGGTCGCGACGTTACCGCAGAGTGACCCATTTCTCGACGTCGTAGCCGACAGGAAACTCGATGAGCCCTGGCGATAATGGAAAGACGCCAGGAAATCGGTTTCGTCGAGCAGGTTGTTGCGATCTTGTAATAGGCGGCGACCCGGCCCTTGAGAGCCCGGGCAGAATTATTGGACTGGTTTAGAAATAATGATCACGCTCCGACTTGGCGGCAATGTCCTGACTGATGGCCGGCGCGAAGGTGGTATCGGTGAAGAGCCTCATGCCGGGCTGCGCGATGAGCTCGAACGGGAGCGGCTCGGAGTAGCGCAAATAGCCCGCGGTGAAGCTTGTCGTATTGCCAGCGGCCACACGAGGGTGACGCGAGGGCTGAGCTGTTGCTCGTATGTGAACCTCGTCGACCGGGCGGAAATGCGAGTTGGAGCTGACGGGCCGATGACGGGATGATCCGCCATTCATTCGTCTGCATAGCCATCGCGTCCTGCCCGCCCGAATTGAAGATTGTGACCGGCGCACTGCATTCGGCCTGCGTGCCCGTGCGATGCTGCGGCGGCAAAGCGTCCTGTGCGATGCCGGTGAATAAAATAGAATGGGCCCGGCGCGCTGCTGTAGCGGGTGAACCCCGCGATCTGGAAATCGACAGGACCTGCCCGCTCCCGCAGCGTCACGATCGCCTATTCGTTGATCCGGCGCTGGCTCTCATTGAAAAATCGGCAGACGGGAAATCGATGCGGCCGCTGACAGTCCGAGACCAGGGGTGAGTTTGGCAGGTCGGGGATCTGGAACTGATTGCGGGCGCCAGAGACCGAGGATCGCGACCGGCCGCGTATTGGATCGATGTGCCGGCGACACAGGCGAAGCCGCGCCACTGTTTGCTGAGGTCGTGAATCGCGTTTTTCTGCGGTCGGGTTGTGGAGAAAATTCGCCCGTCGCTTAGAAATCGATCTGGGATCGTGCCGCCGAACTCGATGGCTGAACCACGAATGTTGGTCGCCACACAATGTGATTGAACTGCCGGGAGCGAGCGAGCCGGTCTTGGTCTGGATGTGGAGGATGCCGGCGGTGCGTAAGCCATATCGCGTCTGTGATCAGCGACACCGCAACTGGCCAAGCCGCGTCTCGGGCGC
>JAFMSA010000627.1 GCA_017353855.1 Alphaproteobacteria bacterium | reverse complement strand
GCCTCGAACAGCACCGCCTTCGGATCGGCACGCTCCACCGCGAAACTGCGCGCCGGACGGGCGCCGGCGTCAAAGATATCGCCGTCACTGCGTTCGGCTGCGAAGGGCGAGAGCTGAACCATCGGCCGCCGGCGCAGTTCGGCTTGCCATTCGAGATTGTCGACAAACAGCTGGTCGGGCCGAATTGGGCGGTAGATCGGTGCGCCGGCGCGCGCCGCAGGAGTGACGTTGCGGCGCGCCGCGTAAGAATCGGCAATCGCCTCGATGCGGTGGCCGCAAACCTCCTCCGCCTGATAATCGAGCGAGACACCGGCCCCTGGCAGGTAGTCGAACAGCGTCTCGAGCCGCTCGTAGTAGAAGGGCAGCCAATGCTCCATTCCGACATAGCGGCGGCCGGCACTGACCGATTCGTAAAGCGGGTCGTCGGTACCTGTCGCTCCGAACTGTTCGCGGTATCGCGAACGGAACCGGCGCACCGCCTCGTCGTCGAGCAAGACTTCGCTGACCGGCCGCAGCACCACCTCATCCAGCTTGCCGGTCGAGCGCTGGTTGAGCGCATCGAAGCTGCGGATGGATTCGAGCGTATCGCCAAAGAAATCGAGGCGGGCGGGCTCGGCAGATCCCGCCGGATAGAGATCGACAATGCCGCCGCGTACGGCGAATTCACCGGGCTCGCGCACCGTGTCGGTGCGAATATAGCCGTTGTTGCGGAAGAAGCTCTGAAGCCGGTCGAGCCCGATGCGCCCGCCCGGACGCAGCCTAAGAACGCGGCCCTCGAACAGCCGGCGCGGCGGCACCCGCTGGAGCAGCGCGTTGACTGTCGTCAGTACGATCAACGGCGGGCCGTCGCGCTCGGCGCTCGCAAGCCGCGCCAACGTGTCGATCCGTCGGCTGACGATCTCACCATTCGGCGAGACTCTGTCATAAGGCAGACAGTCCCAGGCCGGAAAAGTCAGAACTTCGAGTTCGGGGTGAAAAAAGCCGAGCGCTGCGGCAAAATGCGCCATCCTGCCGTCGTCGCGACAAACATGCAGCCAGCCCGGCGCGGCGCCTGCAATTAGCAGCGCGCCGATCGCCGACGCGTCGTATCCTTCGGGCGCGCCAAACAGCGTGACGGTGCGCGCCCGCTCGCTAAGCGAACGGGCCAACCGGGCGAGCGCCGTCATGTGGCCTGGCTGCACCCGCTTCCCCTCCAAGCGCCGTCCGGAGGTCAGCACCCGCTCCGGCAATCCAAAAGCGGGCCGGCCACGTCCGCACGGCAGGGCAGGTGAGGGTTTGCGGAGCTGAAAGAGACAAGAAGGCGGGTCACGTCGTGATCATGTTCGGGGGGAGGAGTGCTGCGCCCGCAGACCCAATCGAAAAGGTCGGCATCCGAGCAGCCCAGGAGGGCTTCATACCGGTCGAGCTGACCTTCGTCAAAGCGGGCCAGGTGCTGCTGGGCAAAGCGGCCGAGGATCAGATCGCTCTCGCGCGTTCCGCGATGCCAGGAATGAAACAGAAGCCGCTTGCGGCGAATCTCGGATGATGAGCTCACGTCCGTGCCCTTGGCGGTATCCCGTCCGCCGATATAGAGATCCTTTGTGCGTCCCGCCATCCTCGACAAGCTGTTTGCACCGATAACAGCGCTCCCCGGCATCGGGCTCCACTCGGCGAAGCTGTTCGAGCGGTTGGCCGGCCCGCTCGTCCTCGACCTCTTGTGGCACCTGCCAAGCGGCATCGTCGATCGGCGCGCATCACCGCCAATTCGAGACCTCGAACCGGACCGGGTGGCAACCGTCACGGTGCGCGTCGCCGCCCACTACCCCGGTCACGGGCGCCGGCCCTATCGTGTGGTCTGTACCGACGGCACCGGAAGATTGACCCTGGTCTATTTCACCGTGAAAGGCGACCAGCTGACACGGCTGTTACCGGTCGGCGCCGAGCGAGTCGTCAGCGGACGGATCGAATTTTACAACCGGGTGCCGCAAATGGCGCACCCCGATCTCGTGTTGCGGCCCGAAGAGCTCGCGCAACTGAAACCGATCGAGCCGGTCTACCCGCTGACCGCGGGCCTGCCGCAACGGATGGTGCAGAAAGCTGCCGGGGCGGCGCTCGAACGGTTGCCGGCGCTGCCCGAGTGGATTGACCCGGTGCAGCAGAAACGGAGCGGCTGGCCCGCCTGGAGCGACGCGGCGCGCCTGGCGCATTCTCCGCAGACCGAAGCCGATCTGTTGGCGAGCGCCGCCGCGCGCGAGCGGCTCGCCTACGACGAGATCCTGGCGAGCCAGCTCGCCGTGGCGCTGGTCCGCGCGCGCCGCCATCGCCAGAAGGGACGGACGATCATCGGCACGGGAGCCTTGACCAGCCGCGTCGAGGCGGATCTCGGCTTTGTGCTGACCGGCGCGCAGCGGCTCGCGATCGCCGAAATCACCGCGGAAATGGCCGCACCGCGGCGCATGGTGCGGCTCCTGCAGGGCGATGTCGGGAGCGGCAAGACAGTGGTGGCGCTGCTGGCGATGCTGAGCGCCATCGAGGGCGGCGGCCAAGCCGCGCTGATGGCGCCCACCGAAATCCTCGCCCGGCAGCATCACGCCACACTGCAGCGCCATGCGGCAGCGGCCGGCGTCGAGATCGGCTTCCTGAGCGGCCGGGAAAAAGGGCGGGCGCGCGCATCGATACTGGCGAGCCTCGCCTCCGGCCTGACCCCGGCGGTCGTCGGAACGCATGCTTTACTGCAACCTGATGTCGAATTCCGTGATCTCGCTCTCATTGTGATCGACGAGCAGCACCGCTTTGGCGTCGAGCAGCGGCTCGGTCTTCATGCAAAAGGACAAAACGCCGACACGTTGCTGATGAGTGCGACCCCGATCCCGCGCACTTTGATGATGACCGCCTACGGCGATCTCGACGTCTCCCGCCTGACCGAAAAACCCGCCGGGAGGCACCCGGTCGACACGCGGACGGTGGCGCTTGAGCGCATCGAGGACGTCGTAGCCGCAGTCGGCCGTGCAGTGACGCGACGCGACAAAGTCTATTGGATCTGCCCGATGGTCGAGGAATCCGAATACACCGATCTCGCTGCCGTCGAGGAGCGGTACAAGGCGCTGGCGCCCCTCTTTCCCGGCCGTGTCGGTCTCGTGCACGGACGTATGAAGGCGGCCGAAAAGGACCGAGCGATGGCCGGCTTCGCCGCCGGCGAACTCGACCTTCTGGTCGCGACGACCGTGATCGAGGTCGGCGTCGACGTGCCAGCGGCGACTGTCATGATAATCGAGCACGCCGAGCGCTTTGGTCTTGCACAGC
>JAFMSA010000112.1 GCA_017353855.1 Alphaproteobacteria bacterium | reverse complement strand
GGCATTCGGGCTCGACGGTTCGGTCGACGGCTGGCGACGGATCCGCGCGGAGATCCACGAGGAGGTTTGCCGGCGGGCGTTCAACCCGGAGCTCGGCTCCTTCGTCCAGGCATATGACAGCGATCTGTTGGATGCGAGCACGCTACTGATCCCGCAGGCCGGCTTCTTGCCGCCCAACGATGCGCGTGTGCGGGGCACTGTCGAGGCCATCGAGCGAAAGCTGCTGCGCGGCGGCCTCGTGCTACGCTACGACACCGCCGCGAGCGAGGATGGCCTGCCGCCCGGCGAAGGAGCCTTCCTCCCTTGCAGCTTTTGGCTCGCCGACGCCTATGTCCTGATCGGACGCCCCGCGGACGCGCAGCGCCTATTCGAGCGGCTGGTCGGCCTCTGCAACGATGTGGGCCTACTCGCGGAGGAATACGACACAGATGCTCAACGATTGGTGGGTAACTTTCCACAGGCGTTCTCTCACGTCGCTCTCGTCAACACGGCGCATAACGTCGCACATGAGAGGAAGCCGTGCGAGCAGCGTTCCGGAAGTCGCGGCTCTCCGAAGCGGCTGAATAAAACATGTTAAAAGTGCACCTCTGGCAGTAACCAAGGCCGAGGCGTTAATGCCAGGCGGTGAATACGAAAGGAGCCGAATGGTGATGGCGCCGTTCCACTGGTGTGACGATGAGAGCGTTGGAGACCTGCTAGACTGTGACCATCCCTGCGGCCAATGTGGTCATCACTTTGCACGCAGTCCGAGGATAACGCTATGAAACCGACGAGAACGCTTCACGATCTCGGCCAGAGCCTATGGCTCGACAATATCACCCGCAAGCTGCTGAACAGCAGCACGCTGCAACGCTATATCGACGAGTTTTCGGTGACAGGGCTCACATCGAACCCGACGATTTTCGATCACGCGATCAAGAACAGCACAGACTATGACGCCGACATTTCCCGGAAGGCATTGTCGACGCAGTCGGCCGAGGACCTGTTCTTCGAACTGGCGCTGGCGGATCTGACCCGGGCTGCAGAGTTGTTCCAGCCCGTCTTCGCCCGCACCGACGGCGTGGACGGCTGGGTGTCGCTGGAGGTCTCGCCGCTGCTGGCTCATGACGCCAACAGGACACTGGCGGCCGCGCGCGGGCTCCACCGGCTCGGCGGTAAGCCTAACCTCTTCATCAAAATTCCCGGCACCGCCGAAGGATTGCCTGCCATCGAAGCGGCGGTCTTCGCCGGCGTTCCGGTCAATGTCACTCTGCTCTTCTCGCTCGAGCAGTACGTCGCGGCGGCTGAAGCCTACCTGCGGGGTGTCGAGCGGCGCATCGCGGCAGGGCTGAACCCGGCGGTCGGCTCGGTCGCCTCGCTCTTTGTCAGCCGCTGGGATGTCGCGGTCACTGAGAAGATCCCGGGTGAGCTGGCCAATCGGCTCGGCATCGCGATCGCCCAACGCACCTATAAGGCGTATCGGGAACTGCTTGCTTCGGCGCGCTTCCAGCGCGCCGCCAATGCCGGCGCCCGCGCGCAGCGCCTACTGTGGGCCAGCACCGGCACCAAGGATCCGCGCGCCCCCGACATCCTCTACGTCAAGGCTCTCGCTGCGCCCTTCACCGTCAACACGATGCCGGACGGCACCCTCAAGGCCTTCGGCGATCATGGCGAGGTCGAGACGATACTCGCCGCGGATGGCGGCGATTGCGAGGCAATATTGGCGAGCTTCGTGGAGGCTGGGATCGATATCGACGCGCTCGCCGCCCGGCTCCAGGAGGAGGGTGCCAAATCCTTCGTCAAGTCGTGGAACGAGCTGATGGCCTGCATTGAATCGAAGAGCACCGCGATCCGTAAGGCGGGCTGAGGCCGATGACAACTCCAGCCCGTCTGCGCAATCGGACATCAGAATCTACAAGGGAACAACCGACGAGCGTTTCGGCTTTGCGCATGCGCCCCGGCTGGGCGGCACTGGAGAAGCAGTGCCAAAAGGCCAAGGATGTCCCTCTCAGCCAACTCTTCGTCGAGGATCGCGAGCGCGGTGAGGCTGGCTGGCGGTCGAAACGGCCGCAATCTATTTCGACTACTCGAAGAACCGCGTCACCGACGGCAGCTTCCGGACGTTTGTGCAACTCCCATCGAACCGCAGGGCTCGACCTGGCCAGCTCCGGCATTGCTGCCGGTATGTCATCGGCCAAGTGCGGAGGCGGCAGAGCCGCTCTTCAGGCGAATTCGGGCACGGTCTCGGCGGCGATCACCTCGATTTGGCCGATCGTTTCCTTGCCCCACACGATCGGGACGATGGCACCGACCGCGGCAAAGAGCAGCATCGTGCCAAAGAAGATCGTCGGCGAGCCGGTATGCGGCGCCATGAAAAACGGCACCAGGCCGCCGGCGAAAATCTTTCCGCACGATTCACCGAAGAGGTGGCCGCGTCCGCGCAGCGCCGTCGGGAACTGCTCGGACAGATAGACCCGGGTCGCGCTGAATGCCGACACCACGGTGAAGCCGATAATCAGGCCGCCCGCGATCATCAATACGCGGGCGTATGGTCCCGCCGTATGCGAGAGCAGCATCAGGCAGAACCCGGGCAGCGACCCGGCCATCACATAGAAGATCGTCCAGCGCCGGCCGATGATCTCCATAAGCCAGCCAGTGAACGCTTTCCCGAAAAAGCTCGTCGCGTAAATGATCGAGGTAATCCCCAGGCTCACACTGACCTCATACCCCTGGTTAGTCAGCGCCTTCGGCAACAGTGCCGCGGTCATAAAGGCAGCGCAGGCGGCGCAGGTGCCGGCCACCACGCCGACCACGGTCCAGCGCAGCTGGGCCTTGGCGAACAAGGCCCAGTAGGGCGGCAGCGTGTCGCGAGCAGCGGATTCGCGCACGTCGCCGAGCTCCGCCACGGTCAATGGCGGCACACGATTGCCGGAGCGCAGGATGATCTGGTTGACGATGTCGACCGCGATCCGCGCCTCGCCGCGCCGCAAACGCCAGCGCGGGCTATCCGGCAGCAGGAAATAGACGATGGCCGGCACGACCAGCACCGCCAGCCCGCCCGGTAAGGCCAGGTACCGGTACGCATCGGGGTTGCCGGCGAGCAGGCCGCCGACGAACGGCAAGACAGTAAACGAGGAGGCCAGCGCCATCTCGTAGACGGCGCCGTAGGTGCGGCGGTGCTGAGGCGGCATCAATTCGGCGGCGATCGGGAAAACCGCCGACCACACGCCGCCGGCGCCGAGGCCGGTCAACGAGCGCAGGATAATCAGCTGCTCGGCATTCTGCACCAGCGGAATCAAGAGGGTTAGGAACGTTGTCGCGATCACGCCGATCAGCAGCATGGCTTTGCGGCTCAACTGGTCGCCGACCGCCGAAAAGCCGAAGCCGCCGATGGTCCCCATGATGGCCGGGCCGAGGAGCAGCCACTGGTTGTCGGCCTCGGTCAGGCGCAGCGGCAGCTTGGCCAGCACCAACAGCGAACCGGTCATAAACAGATCGTAGCCCTCGATGAAGCCGACGAGGGCGAGGACGAAAATGATCAAAACATGGTAGGCGCTGAACGGAATGCTGTCCATCTTGCGGCCCAGCAGCCGGCTGGCCGAAGAGCCCGTCATCTCCATTACCGACTGGGCGGTCATGCTGCTCCTCCCCGCACACCCCGCGACGACCCGAGCGACCGGGGCTGGAGCCGCCGCTTGCTCACGGGTTGACGCGAAGTGCCTGTTCACGTGCGAGATCGGTTTACCCGACTCTCGCTCCATGCATAACTCAGCGATGACGCTGTGTCATCGGTAAAGCATCGTCAGTCAAAAAAACGCCGGATCCGATCTCTCCCGCTTGTCCCCGCCTGGAAGGGAAGGCGAGACCTCTTTTCATTGCGATCCAGCGCAAGCGTTTGCCCAGTACCCACGGTAACAGCCACCTTTCTCCACTGGCCACGACGCACGGCTCCGGTTACGGCCCGAGGCGGCTGCCGCACCGCGGTCATGTCGACTATCGCGCCGCGGCACATTTTCACCATCCAAGCAATCGTTGCGGCGAGCACAGGCTGCGGGCTTCGGCGCGGAGCCGTGGCCGCGGACCGGTAGGTCCGCTTCGAGGGCAATTGTGAGCGTTCGGCGATGGGCCGGTCAGGCGGGCGGCCGTCCGGGACGCAACCAGTCGCCATTCGATCGCGGCGGTTGAGCAGCCTTACCGAGGTGCGCATGTGCGTAAGCGCTAGCGCACTTCCGGCTTGAGTGTTAGCTTTTCGCAAAGCGAGGAAGCAAGTTTCGGGTACGCGGTTCCGCTAGCGCCCGCCACAAACGAACGGGAGGAAGAACGGATGGCAACAGCCAGGTCTGACGATTTGTTGTCGGTGCTCGAACAGTGTCCGCTGAACGGGAGATATTGGGCAGTATTCGGGTTGCTCTCGGCGGTCGGGGTGGTCGATTTCTTCGATTTTTTCAGTGTCGGCTTCCTCGTTGCGGTGATCGGACCGCAATGGCATCTGACCTATGGCGCGACAGCAGCCATTCTGCTGGGCGGCGGCATCGGGGCGATCGTCGGCTCGCTGGCCGGCGGTGCGCTGGGTGACCTGTGGGGCCGCAAGACGATGGTGGTCGTCGGCACCTTCATCTGCGCGATCGGGGCGGCGGCGATTGCGGTGATCCCCGCTGGTGCCTGGGTCCAGTTTGCAGTGTTGCGGTTTTTCGTCGGGTTCGGCCTCGGTGCATCGTTCGCGCCGGCGACGACAATGGTGGTCGAGATGACGCCGACGCGGCACCGCACGGTCGTCTCCAGCCTGTTCGTCCTCTCTGCGAGCGTAGGCGGCTTCCTCGCTTCGGCCACGGTCGCAGCGCTGCTCGGGCTGATCGGGTGGCGCGGTATCGCCGCCCTGGGATTGGTGCCGGTGCTGGTCGGCGCCGGTACCCTGTTGATCGTCCCGGAATCGGCGCGCTGGCTGACCGCCAAAGGGCGGTTGGCGGAGGCTCGGGCGACGGTGGCGAAGCTGCTGCATCTGCCTCTATCCGAGGTGCCGCTGCGCGCCGCCGCGCCAGCGGCTCCGCCACGGGCCAGCCTCGTCGAGCTTTATGCACGGCCGGCCTTGTTCTGGATGACCCTCCTCACGTGGGGCGGCGCGGCGACGGCTGCCTACGGTATGTCGCTGTGGGGACCGACCATCATCGCCCAACTGATGCGCATCCCGGTCAAGCAAGCGGCACATTTCTTCGTCTATGTCAGCGCCGCCGGTATCCTCGGCAAAATTCTGTTCTCGTTTGCCGCGCCGCTGTTCGGCCGGCGTCGCCTTGGCCAGATCCACGGTTTCGGCACCTTTCTCGCCCTGGCCACCGCAGCCTATTTCCATTCGCTGCTGCTCGGCGGCATATCGATCTTTGTCGTCGCGCTGGCGGTCACCGACTTCTTCAATGCGGGAGGCTTCTCCAACCTCGCCCCGTACACCCCGGAAGCCTATGGCGTGCGCATGGGGGCACGGGCCTCCGGCCTCGGCCAGGGAGCCAATGGCGCCGGCAAGATCATCGGACCGCTGAGCCTGGCGCTGATCGCCGGCACCAGCAACGTGCTGAAGCCCGCGGCAACCGAGGCGGCGGTGTTCCCGGCCTTTATATTCCTCGCGTGCTGTGGCTTGGCGATCGGGCTGGCCTTCACGTTCCTCGGTCGTGAGACCCATGGCAAAGCGGTGCCGCAGGACGCCGAGGCTAGCGCGCCAGTGACGGTACCCGTCGCAACAACACCAGGCGCTTGACTGGGGCAGTGAACGGAGTGGGGCAAGGTCCGCCAGGCGTTATCGGAGGGGCGGGAGGTCTACGTTCTTTGAACGGAGCCGCCTTTGCTAACAATTTGCGCCGCGGGTTAGCGGTTTACCCTCGCTCTCGGCGGCTGTCTGCCGGCACTGGAGGGGACTGGTCCGGCCCCGACCCGACGCGCAGTTGCCAGCGCCGCTTGTCCTCACGAGGGGCCTGGCCTCAAATTCGGTTACGGCTGCGAACATCTTAGTTGTCGAACGGCTAATCTCAGTCGCCAAAGCGGCCTACTCGTGTCGATTCCGTAAAGCTTCCATCGCAAGTTCGACTGTTCGAGGGATCTGCACCGGTCGCGGTTTGGCGCCCCGGGTTACGCCACGTTCGTAATCCGCGATCCGGCTTAGGGACATCCCGAGTTCCTGGGCAAGCCGCTGCTGCGACCAACCTAGCCTGTTGCGTATTCGACGCATTTGCTCACCAGTCATATACCAGAAGTTTGGATAGCTTCTTAGCCTCTCGCAACCTAAAATTTCTGCGTTGTCAGCGTGCTCTGAGCGCATAGAGTGAACTCTATCACTCGAGAACAAACCCCATGATCGCCGTCAAATTAGCACCGCTGCATCATGCGGCTTTCCGGATGGCACTCCCAATCCCAATGGCAGGAATTATTGCTCGAAACCCAGGCTCGATGAGTCAGTGTGGCGACACTGGTGAATAACGCGCCTCAAAACTCTGGGAGTTCTTAAGGAACAACAGGATTCCCGCAGGGAGGTTTGCTGGACGGCGACAGAAGATTGTGCAGTCGGTGCCGCGGTGGAAATCCGTGATCCGGTGAGGACAATCCGGAGTTCCTGTGACAACCGGTTGCGGTGACGAACCCAGCTCGTTGCGTATTCGGCGCATTGCTTCACCAAATCATACGCGGCAGGTGTGATAATTTCGTTCGCCCAACCTAAAATTTTTGCGTTGACAGCATGCTCTAAGCGCATATAGTGAACTTTGGGGGAGCAAACTCCATGACTGCCATCAAATTAGCGTTAGCACCGCTGCTTCATGCGGCTTTCGTCGACAGACGATCCGCCAGCACTGGGACTCTACCAGGGCAGGGCTCGAAACCTAGGCTCGGTGGGTCCGTATGGCGACACTGGCGAATGACTGCCTCAAACTCTAAAAATTCTTGAGCAAATAACTGGATTCCCGCAGGGGGGATTTTCTGAAACAACTAGGGAGGCGCCTATCAGATAGATCAAAATTTCCTCGCTATCTCGGCGCTGGCCTCCAGCTGGCGCCACCTCCTTGCCGGGACCATACGACCGGCGGACAATAGATTCGCCTGTCGGTCGAACCCTGCCGCAACGGGCGAGCGGGGCTCCGTCCCGTGCTGGCGACAAAATCCGCGTCAACTGATGTGCGACCTTGCGCGCGGCGACCAATTGCGTACGACTGGCATCGCGAGCGAGATCTACATCTACCGCGCCGGGCGAAACGCCCACCAAGCCATCGTAGAGGCACGGCTGTGCGGTTGCGTCTAGTTGTCCGCGAGAAAAGCCCGAGCCTCGCCGATTTGGGACCGATCGTCCTCGGCATCGTTGGTCAGCAGAAGGAGTGCCCGATAGTAGTGCTTGGCGGTTTCGACCGACCCGGCAGCTCGTGCCGCCGCGGCGGCCCCGGCCAGCGTCCGGAAACGGTTTGGGGAAGTCTTTTGCGATGCCTCGAATTCGGCGAGCGCCTCCCGGTAGTGGCCCGCAGCAAGGTACAGTTCGCCGAGAAGCTCGCGAATTGGCACCAGCTTGTTTTCCATTGCGACTGTCTTCTCGCTGGCATCGTCAAGGTCCGCCGCAGTGCGCATTGCGGTGATCGCCGCATCGGGTTGGCCGTCTGCTAACATCTCCCACGCGCTTGCGGCCTCCTTCTGGTTCCCGGTTTGCCTAGCCCAGTAATCATTATGGGCCGCAGCGAGCTGCGCTTCGATGCGGCCGAGAGCGGCGATGTCGCCTCGGGCAGCATCGAGTTTCCCAGACCGGGCAGCGCCGAGCGCTCGCGCGAAGTACGTGATCGATCGGGCGGCCGGGTAGGCGCTGTCGGGGACCGGCAGTTCTGCCGCCTCGGGCCAGCGGCCCCGCTCCAGCGCGTAGCGCGTCGGTATCGCGGCCAAGGCCGTGTCGATCGTCAGAGAATGGAACGAGCTCTTGGTCGGGGCCGGCGCCAAATCGACGATTTTTCTGGCCTCCCGATCCTTATCCAGTTGCAGATAAGCACATTCCAGGAAATCGAGGAGGTGCGCCTCCCCGGCCGGCTTGACTTTCCTGCCCGCCTCTTTTTCAAACAGGGCCTGGGCGGCGAGATTGGAGCGGATCGAATCCTCCCACATGCCGAGCATCGAATAGATGTGGGAGGGCATGTGCAGCGCATGGACTGAAGCTGGCGCAAGCTTGTCGTAGCGCCGCGCTGCAGTCAGACCGAGTGTCGCCAGCGGCGGGTAATCGTAGCTATGGATCAGAAAGTGATAGACGCCCGGATTGTCCGAGTGGGCCTTCTCGACAGCGTTCAGGATCCCGGCCGCCTGAATCTGATTACGATAGGTCCTGTCCCCGAAGTCGATCGCCATATTGAGCGCCAGGGCATAGAAAATCGTCGCTTGGACATCGTCGGGGTAGTCCTCGTGCAGCTTCTGCATCGCTTCTTCATAGCGCAGCGCGCGCGTGTGGTAGTCGAGCTTGTCGTAATCGCGGTAAAAGGCCTCGATCGCAGAAAGGTATTCGGCCTCACGCGGCGTCTGGGTTTTGGCCGCTTTGGCCTTCTGGATTGCTTGCCATCCGGTGTCCATATTGCCGGGCGGGAATGGCGGCGACAGTGGGTTAGGCATCTCGCTCATTGCCACGCCCCAATAGGCCATCGCACAATTCGGGTCGGCCTGGCTGATCGCCTGAAACGCCTTGACCGTGTCCGGATAGGCAAAATTGCTCAAGAATGCGACGGCGTCATTGAAACGGGCCTGCACGTTCGTGCATGAGATCGGGAACTGCACTGTGCCGAAGCTTGGCTTGGCCGGCTCCTCGGCATGCGCTGGCGTCGCAAGAGCGATCACGGCAACGCTGATCAGTGTTCGAAACCTCACGATCCTCCTCCCTGCTCTCGGAGCTAAGCATACCGTGCCAAAAGTTGCGGCTTGCAAGTTATCTGGCGCCGGCCGTCGTCTCCAACCGCGGGCCGGGTATGGCGTCATGCGAGGATCGTAGCACCAAATTGCGCCACAGGGCGCACAGAGGAGGCGCGCAGCGGGACGGGAGCCACGCAGGGCGGGTGCGGACGAGCATCGCGAAGACCCACCCTTTCTTCGCCGGCCCGCGGCCCGGCCTAAGGCCGCACGCTTTCCGAGGGAGAACAGGGGTTTCTGGTGTGTGGTGCCGTGAGAGGCATATCGGAATGCGCGACAGCGGCGTTCGGACGCCGCAGCAGAAACCGCTATGGCGCGACAATCTGGATAAGAATCCTCATCCTGTTTGTCGCGGCAGAAACCGCAGTTGCGCAGCCTGCGTCGTCCGCGATGCGGTACCGGGACAAGGGCCGGCTGCGCTCCCCCCACGGGGATTGGCCGCCCGCTCGACTTGACGGCAGTTATAACGCGAGGTCGGGAGAGCACGACCGGCTTCTGTGCCGGGTGCGGCTTCCGTGAAGTAACGGACGGCGGTGATCCGGCGGCGGGGTTGCTGCGGTAACCTGGGGCGTCACCCGCGACCCGGGGGATCAGGAGGCGTTGGTCGAGCCTGGGCATGATGGCAAGCATGCCGATATCGGTCATTTGAAGCGCGTCCGGAAGAACTCTTGATTCGGCCGCTGCATTACATCATGGTGAACGCACCATCTTCAGTAAGCCATCAATTTCGCTTGGGACATCTTCGGCAAGCCTGGCAGCTGCCATGTACGGCAGCCAATCGAGGACGGCCTGACGGGGCACGCCGGCTTCCTGGCAATACGCGTCGACGTAGGGCG
>JAFMSA010000626.1 GCA_017353855.1 Alphaproteobacteria bacterium | reverse complement strand
GCGGGCGACGGCCGGTGCCGCCGGCGCCGGCGGCGAGGACGCTGCGGTTCGCCTTCAGCGGCCGGGGTCGAGGGATCAGCTTCTCCCGAGATCTCCAGGTTCGCGCCGTTCGGAGGGCTCGTATCCGATGTTTCGCCTGCTATGGTCTCGGGAAGCGGTGCCCTCGGCGGATCATCGACAGAATTCGGCATTTCGGCGTTTCCTCGACCGGCGAAACGATTTCTGCGAGGTTAGCACGAGCGGCCAGGAGATCGCGACCTCAGTTGCGCGACAGCATAGTGCCGGGATGTACACCCGACGGCCGAGCGTTGAGCACAAGGAGGACGGGCTGTGGATTCAAGCGTCATCGGCGGAGCGATGCTGCCGCATGCTCCGCAATTCTTCACGATGCCCGAGACCGAAGATCGCGGAACCGTCGAACGTGTCAAAGCGGCAGCGGAGGAGATCGGCACCGCGCTAAAGGCCCTGCTCCCGGATTTGTGGATCGTCATTTCGAACGATCATGCCGAACAATTCTTTCATATGGCAGCACCGCCTTTCACGGTTCATGTCGGCAACGAGGCCCGCGGGGCGTTCGCCGGGCGCGAGTTTCATTGGCGGGTGCCGAGTGAAACCGCCTTCGAGATTGTTCGGCAGATGTATCTCCAGGGTTTTGATCCAGCCTTTACGAGCGCAGCCAAGATCGATTACGCGATCGGCATTCCGCTCACGCACCTCGGCATAGCGGATCCGGTCCTGCCGATTTACGTCAACGCATATCTGCCGCCGCAGCCGACAATGGAACGCTGCTATGCCTTTGGCCAGGCATTGGCGCGGATCGTGACCGGGATGGGGCTGAGGACCGCTGTCGTGGCGAGCGGCGGCATGTCGCATTTCCCGGGGACCGACCGTTATACGCGCCCGGAAGTCGACTGGGACAGGGCCGTCCTCGAGAAGCTCGCGGCCGGGAATCTGAAGTCGCTGATCGGTCATGACGGCGCGACACTCGACGAGACCGGCAATGTCGAGTTGCGCTGCTGGGCGGCGGCCGCAGGCGCGCTCGGTGAGCGCAAGCCCGACCTCGTCAGGCTGGAGCCGAGCTGGCACCACAATTACGCGTCACTCGGCTGGTTTGGCGCGCCGCCGCGCGAACGCAAGCCGCATTATCCGTCGATCAAGCCGGAGCTCGTCGAGCTGACCGCGGCGCTGCACGGGCTCGCCCATAGCGAAGACATGCGCGCCCATTACCTCGCCGACGCCGCGGGGTATGCCGGGCGATTCCGACTGACGCCGCAACAGCGCCGCGCACTGGTTACGCTCGACACGGCCGCTATCGTGGCGATGGGCACCCACCCGCTTGTGCCGTTTCTTGCGAACATGCAGCTCGAGCGCCAGCGTCGCGGCTAATTTTGCTCGGCGCTCATCGGCTGATCGCTGCGCAGATATCGGGTATTTCGATCGAGCATTTGCGGCTCAGCCTTGACGCCCGAGCCGCTCGCGTTGATCCGAGGCGCACCTGACCCTATGTTTGGCCGCGAATGACCCCCCTCAGCCACATCCGCAATTTCGCGATCATCGCGCATATCGACCACGGCAAGTCGACCTTGGCCGATCGGCTGATCCAGGCTTGCGGCGGCCTCGAGGCGCGCGAGATGCGCGAGCAGGTGCTCGACAAAATGGAGCTTGAGCGCGAGCGCGGCATCACGATCAAGGCGCAGACCGTGCGGCTGCAATACAGGGCGCGAGATGGCGAATCCTACATCCTCAATCTTATGGACACGCCGGGCCACGTCGACTTTTCTTACGAGGTCAGTCGCTCGCTTGCCGCATGCGAGGGCTCGCTGCTCGTCGTCGATGCGAGCCAAGGGGTCGAGGCGCAGACCCTGGCCAATGTCTACCAGGCGGTCGAGGCCGGGCATGAGATCGTGCCCGTCCTGAACAAGATCGATCTGCCGGCAGCCGAACCCGACCGCGTCAAGCAGCAGATCGAGGATGTGATCGGGCTCGGCGCTGAGGATGCGCTCTTAATTTCGGCCAAGACCGGGCTCAATATCGACCGGGTGCTCGAGGCGCTGGTGACACGGTTGCCGCCGCCCCGTGGAGACGCGCAGGCGCCGCTCAAGGCGCTGTTGGTCGACAGCTGGTACGATCCGTATCTCGGCGTCGTCACGTTGGTCCGCGTCAAGGACGGAATGCTCGTGCCGGGCCAGAAAATCCGGCTGATGGCGACCGGTGCCGTGCACGCGGTCGAGCGGGTGGGCGTCTTCACCCCTAAGGGCGTCGCAGTTGAGGCGCTGGGTCCGGGAGAGGTCGGCTTCATCACCGCCGGCATCAAGACCGTCGCCGATTGCCGTGTCGGCGACACGATCACCGAGGATCGCCGGCCGGCAGCGGCACCGCTGCCCGGCTTCAAGCCCGTGCAGCCCGTCGTGTTCTGTGGCCTGTTCCCTACCGACGCGGCCGATTACGAGCGGCTGCGCGACAGCCTCGCGAAGCTGCGGCTCAACGACGCGAGCTTTGAATACGAGCCGGAGACATCAGCTGCGCTAGGCTTCGGGTTTCGCTGCGGCTTCCTGGGTCTGCTCCATCTTGAGATCATCCAGGAGCGGCTCGCGCGGGAGTTCGATCTCGATCTGCTGGCGACCGCGCCGTCGGTCGTCTACCGCGTCCATCTGACCAACGGCACGGTGCGCACGCTGCACAACCCGGCAGATATGCCCGATCCGGTACGGATCGATCATATCGAGGAGCCATGGATCAACGCGACGATTCTCGTGCCGGACGCCTATCTCGGGCCGATTCTGGCGCTATGCGAAGAACGCCGCGGCGTGCAGGCCGACCTCACCTATGCCGGCAGCCGCGCAATGCTGGTTTACCGCCTGCCGTTGAACGAGGTCGTGTTCGATTTTTACGATCGGTTGAAATCGGGCAGCCGCGGCTATGCGAGCTTCGACTACCAGCTGGACGGCTACAGCGAGGGCGACCTCGTATTGATGAACATCCTGGTGAACGGCGAGCCGGTGGACGCGCTCTCGATCATCGTTCATCGCAGCCAGGCCGACCGACGCGGCCGGGCCCTATGCGAGCGACTGAGGGATCTGATCCCGCGGCAGCTCTTCGCCGTTGCGATCCAGGCGGTGATCGGCGGCAAGATTATCGCCCGCGAGACCGTTAAGGCCTTGCGCAAGGACGTGCTCGCCAAATGCTACGGCGGCGACGTCACCCGCAAACGCAAGCTGCTCGAAAAGCAGAAGGAGGGCAAGAAGCGGATGCGTCAATTCGGCAAGGTCGAAATCCCGCAAACCGC
>JAFMSA010000111.1 GCA_017353855.1 Alphaproteobacteria bacterium | reverse complement strand
GCTCCGAGAGCGCGGCAGACGCTATCGCGGGAGTATGCGCGATCGCGCCCGCGATCGCCGAGGCAGCGCGTCGGACGGCGTCGATCGTAACCGGCAGGTCACTCATGGCCCGGCACCAGAAAGAGGTTGGACAGGCTGGCCGAGTGGCCGGGGACGAGCCACTCGAAGTCGCGCCAGCGGCGCAGCAGGTCGGCACTGTGCGCTGACAGGGGGCTCCCGGATTGGCCCGGCGTGACGATCATCTGTGAATCCGCGGGCCGCGCCAGGTCGGTGATGATCCGCAGTCCGGCGCCGTAGCGCTGCTCGAAAGGATGCCGCTCGTCACGGATCGTGCTCGGGCCGCGATTGAGCGTGTCGTAGGCGCCGGGTGTCGGGATCGAAACGCCCAGCCAATCGCCCAGCACCGGGATCCGGCTCAGGACGGGGTTAGTGAACCGGGCGACATGCGCCCGCCTCCATTGCCATCGGCTCGTATCGGGCCCGAAATCGCGGCGCAGCCGGGCGAGTGCCCTTTGCAGAGCTTCCCCGAGGCGCGTGCCACAGCTTTCTCCCCCGGGTCGCTTGGGGTCGTCGCACCAGTCCGGCCTTTGCGTCAACACGGCCTCCATCACACGCGGCTTCAAATCCCAATAGTCCGACACCGCCTCGCCAAAACGCCCGACGAGGATCGAGCGGCTGAATTCGCGCAGCCAGGCGGTGAACAGCAGCGGCTCGACCTTGTCCATATCCATGCGAAAGTCCCAGCGCTGCAGGCGCTCGATGGTTTCGTGCGCAGCACCGGTGGTGCGGTCTACGAGCCGCGTCATCAGTGGAACCAATCGCTGGGCCATCAGGGATAGCGTATCGGCCTGGATCGCGGCGCTCGATTGAGGCGACTGGATCGGGGTGGCGGAGAGCAACGCTTCGATCCGTTCCGCACGGTTGGGCAGATCCCAGTCGCGGCTCAGAAAATACGGATAGGAAGCGGGAACGATCTTGTTGTTGGCGCTGATAAAATGCCCCGAGGGAGGGTTGATTGCGCTCGGCAATGCCGAAAAAGGGATAAACCCGTCCCAATCGTATTCGCCGGTCCAGCCCGGTACGGGAAGCCAGCCGTGCCCGTTGCGGCGGACCGGAACCAGGCCTGGTGCGACAAAGCCGATCGTGCCGTCGACATCGGCATAGACGACATTCTGCATCGGCCCGACAAATTTCCGCAGCGCCGTCTTGAAACTCTGCCAGTCGGCGGCGCGGTTGACCTCCCATAGTGCCTCGGCGCTGCGATCGTCGGGAATCGTAAAGGTTGCGCTCAGCGCGAGAACAAAACCGGGTGCCGCCGCAGCGCGCGGCAAGGCGTCGGACAGCACGGGGCCGTGCCGGGTTTCGCGGATCGTCATTTCGACGGGCTGCGCGTCGTGCACAATAATCGTTTCGCGCCGCGACTTGAACGGTTCGCTTCCCCGCGGGGTCAGATAACGGCCGGGATCGGCGGGATCGATTTTTTCGATAAACAAATCCTCGACATCGCTTGTCGTCGTCGTGAAACCCCAGGCAATCCGCTCGTTATGGCCGATCACGACGAGCGGCACCCCGGCGACCGTGCCGCCGGCGATGTCGTGCTGCGGCGTCTTGAGGCGGGCGAGATACCAGAAACCGGGATTGCCGAAGGGGAGATGCGGATCATTGGCGAGGAGCGGCTTGCCGCTTGCGCTGTGTCTCCCGTCGACAACCCAGTTGTTTGACGCGTAATTGGGCCCGACGAGCGGGGGCAGGGCCTGGTAAAGCTGATCGAGGGCCAGCCGGCGGTAAACCGGCCGCAGCTCCGCCAGTGTCGTCGGCGCGTCCGGCGGATATTGCGGGTACAGAAACGCGAGATCCGCCGCCGAAATGCTGCGCGCCATGCGGGCGCGCAGCAATTCGCCGCGGTAATTGCCGCCGAGCTGCAAGGCCATCAGCTTGCCCCAGACGAGGCTGTCGGCGGGCCGCCATGGCCCGGGCGCAAAGCCCAGCAGCACGAACTCGGGCGGCAGCGCGCCGCGGTGTGAGCTCAGATAGGCATTAACCCCGGCCGAGTAGGCATCGAGCATCCGCTTCATCTGCGGTGAGAGGAACGGGAGCGCGGCTTCGGCAGCGCGGTAGAGGCCGAGCACGCGCATCTGCCGGTCGATGCCGACTGCCTGGGGTCCGAAGATCTCGGCGAGCCGCCCGGCGCCGTAACGCCGCTGCAATTCCATCTGGAACAGGCGCTCCTGGGCATGGACAAAGCCGAGGCCGAAAACCGCGTCCTCGTCATCTTGTGCGACGATCAGCGGCACGCCGTCCTTGTCCCGGGCGATGCGGATCTCCGCCTTGGGGCCGGACAAGACGATGCGGCCTTCGGTCTGCGGCAGCGCCGAGCGCAGATAGAGATAAAACCCGCCGCCCAGAACGATGGGCAGCACCGCCAAACCAACGAGGATGCGGCGGACCAGACGGACCATGAGAAACCGGGACCGCGTCGGTCAGCCCGCCGCGCGGCGGGCTGACCTTGCTACATGCCCAGTTCGCGTAAGATCTCGTCGCGGTCGGCGTCGAGGTCCGGAGCGGGAGACCGCTCTGCAGGGTCGCCGAAAGCACTGAGTTTCATCGGGTTGCCGGCGAGCTTGAGCGGGCCCGCGACGGGATCGTCGACCGAGATCAGCATATTGCGGGCGGCGGTCTGCGGATGAGCGAGCGCTTGCGCTACATTGTTGACCGGGCCGCAGGGAACTCCGGCGCTTTCGAGCACCCCGATCCAATGCTCGGTCGTCTCGCTGCGCAGCACATCCTCTATTTCCTCGCGGAGCTTTCCCTGGTGCTGGTTGCGCAGGCTGTTGGTCCGGAACAGCGGATTCGCGGCGAGGTCGGCGCGGTCGAGAGCGTGGGCCAGCTTGACGAAGAGCCCGTCATTGCCGGCAGCGATGATCAGATTGCCGTCCGCCGTCCGGAACGCCTCGAAGGGGGTAATGGAGGGGTGCCGCGCACCCATCGGCCCCGGGATCTCTCCCGTCGTCGTGTAACGCATAATCGCATTTTCGAGCAGCGCCAGCTGGCAATCGAACAGTGCTACATCGACCTTTGTCGCCTCCCCGCTGCGCTCACGGTGCAGCAGCGCGGCGTTAAGCGCGATCGCGGTGTAGAGCCCGCCGGCAAGGTCGCCGATCGAGGTACCGATCCGCGTCAGCGGCATCCCGGGATGGCCGGTGATGCTCATGATGCCGCCCAATCCCTGCACGACCATGTCATAGGCCGGGTAACCGGAATAGGGACCGCTGTGACCGAACCCCGATGCGGCGGCGTAAACGAGACGAGGATAGCGCGGATGCAGACTTTCCCAGCCGTAGCCGAGTTTTTCCATCGTACCGGGGCGAAAGTTCTCGACCAGCGCGTCCGCTCTGTCGAGGAGCCGTTCGAATATCCCGCGGCCATCGGGCGATTTGAGGTCGAGTGCAATCGACTGTTTGCCCCGGTTTACTGAGACGAAATACGTCGATTTGCCGTTTTTGAACGGGCCGTATTGGCGTGCGTCGTCGCCTTGGACCGGCGGTTCGACTTTGATGACGCGCGCTCCGAGCTCGGCGAGCAGCAAGGTGCAGTACGGACCCGCCAGAATGCGGGAGAGATCGATGATCGTGATGCCGGCAAGCGGCCCGGGCTGAGCCATGGCGCGTGATCCTTTTGTGAAGAGTTTGCGTGAATAACGTAGACGGGTTCGACCCCGCAACCAGACTGTGGTTGTTAGCGAACCGGGAGGGAGCTATTCTCGCGAGGCTTGCGAGCCAGCATAGCCGTTCACGAGCTCATGAAAAGTCCGTCTGAGCAGCGCGATGACGAGGCCGACCAACGGCGGACGGCGGCTTTGATCGGATTGATCATCATTCTCGCGCTGGCGATTGCCGGGGTGGTGCTCGTCAAAGCGTTGCGGGAACGCTCGCGGCTTGAGGATTGCCTGATGTCGGGGCGCACGAATTGCGCGCCGATCGAAGTGCCGGCGCGGCGATAGCGCGGCACGGGTGCCGCCCGGCTGCGGCAAAAGATCCAAGGTTGGCAGCCCCAAGTGACTCGTATAGAATATATATGATAGATCACGCCATAATTATGTCGTGGTTAGGAGACGCTTGGGATGTCACGGCGCGCGATTGGAGTCCTCGCAGTCCTCGCAGTTGCCGCAATCATCGCGATCTGGCGGCTGAACGCCGGAAGCAATGTGACGCCGGCGGCCGCGCAGGCGCCGGCGCCGGGGGTACCCGTCACCGCCGGAACCGTGGCCGCGCAGGACGTCCCGGTATTCCTCCACGGGATCGGCACGGTCCAGGCCTATAATTCGGTCGCGATCAAGAGCCGCGTCGACGGCCAGATCGTCGGCATCGATTTCAAGGAAGGTCAAGAGGTCAAGGCGGGAGACCCGCTTATTCAAATCGACCCGCGCCCCTTCCAGGCGGCGCTCGAGCAGGCACAGGCGGCCAAGCAGAAAGACGAGGCGCAGCTGGTCGGCGCGCAATTGGATCTTGACCGCTACCAAAAACTTCTGGGCTCGGGCTGGCAGACGCGCCAGAGCTACGACCAGCAGAAGGCGACTGTCGGGCAGCTGCAGGCCTCGATCAAAGGTGACGAAGCGCAGATCAACACCGCCATGCTCAATCTCAACTACGCCAACATCCGTTCGCCGATCGACGGGCGTCTTGGCGCGAAGCTTGTCGACAAGGGCAACCTCGTTCATGCGAACGACAATGCCCCGCTCGTCATGATCACCGAGGTAAAGCCGATCTTTGTCAGCTTCACGCTGCCGCAGGAGACGCTCGACGATCTGATACAAAATAACAAATCGTCGCCGCTCGTCGTCTATGCCTACAGCGGCGACAACAAGAAGCAACTGGCCGAGGGCAAGCTGACGCTGATCGACAATGCGATCGACCAGGCCACCGGCACGATCCACCTGAAGGCGCGCTTTGACAACGCGGACGAGCGGCTGTGGCCCGGCGAATTCGTCAGCCTGCGAGTGGTCCTCTCGACGCGCCGCAATGTTGCGACGGTTCCCGCGCAGACCATCCAGGAAGGTCCGGACGGCCATTACGCATACATCATCAAGCCGGATAACACGGTCGAGCGCCGCACCGTCGACGTAGCCGCGATCCAGGACGGGATCGCGGTGGTGACAAAAGGCCTGGCGGCGGGCGAACGGGTTGTCGTCGACGGGCAGTTCCGGTTGACCGACGGCGCTCGCGTCAATCCGGCGACAACCTCCAACGCGGCACCGGGCACGGCCGGGTGACGCCGAACCGGCCTCCGGCCAATCCCGCCCACGCATCCGGACAAGAAGGCGGTCGCCGATGAGCATTTCCGAACCCTTTATTCGCCGGCCGATCGCGACCTCCCTGATGATGCTCGGGGTGTTGGTGTTCGGCATCGCCGCCTACGCGCTGTTGCCGGTTGCGGCGTTGCCGAAAGTCGATTTCCCGACAATCGTCGTTTCGGTCAATTATCCGGGTGCAAGCCCGGATACGATGGCCTCGTCGGTCGCCACACCGCTCGAACAGCAATTCGCGACGATCCCGTCGCTCGATCAGATGACCTCGACGAGCGGTATCGGATCGGTATCGATCACGCTGCAGTTCGATCTCGAACGCAACATCGATGCCGCTGCGCAGGATGTGCAGACCGCGATCAACGCCGCCAGCGGCGTGCTGCCGACGGATCTGCCGAGCCCGCCGACCTATCGCAAGACCAACCCCGCTGATCGTGCCGTTCTGATCTACGCCGTGCACTCCGATAGTCTGCCGATCTATCGGGTGGATGATTTCGCCTACACGATCCTTGCGCAGAAGCTGTCGACGACAAAGGGCGTCTCCGAGGCGCGAATTTTCGGCCAGAGGCCTTACGCGCCGCATATCCAGGTTAATCCGGGGTCGCTGGCCTCCCGCGGCATCGGCCTCGAGGATGTGCGCAATGCATTGGTGAAAGCGACTGTCAACCGGCCGAAGGGCAGCCTCGAAGGCGCGCATCAGGTCTACACGCTCGACACCAACGACCAGCTCTTCAATGCCGAGGCCTACAAGAACGTCATCGTCGCCTATCGCAACGGTGCTCCGGTGCGGATCAAGGACATCGGGGACGTCATCAATAGCGTACAAAACGCGCGCATCGGCGCGTGGTATTTCAATACGCCTGCCGAAGGCCTGGCGATCCAGCGTCAGGCGGGCGCCAACACGATCGACTTGGTCGACTCGATCCAGCGCACGCTGCCGCGGCTCGAAGAATCGATCCCGCCCGCGGTGAAGGTCGACCTTGTCGCCGACCGCTCGCTAGTCATCCGCGCCGCGGTGCGTGACGTGCAGTTCACGATGATGCTGACCATCAGCTTGGTCATCCTCGTCATTTTCCTCTTCCTGCGCACGTTATGGGCGACCGTGATCCCGAGCGTAGCCGTGCCGCTGTCGCTGCTGGCGACTTTCGCAGTCATGTACGGCATCGGCTACAGCCTCGACAACATCTCGTTGATGGCGCTGACAATTTCGGTGGGCTTCGTCGTCGACGATGCGATCGTCATGATCGAGAATATCGTCCGCTACATCGAACAGGGCGATCCCCCCTTCGAGGCCGCGCTGAAGGGGGCTGGCCAGATCGGCTTTACGATCATCTCCATCACGTTTTCGCTGATCGCGGTCTTTATCCCGCTGTTGTTCATGGGCGGCATCATCGGACGGCTGTTCCGCGAATTCGCCGTCACGGTGTCCGTGGCGGTGGTAGCCTCAGCCTTTATCTCGCTGACCCTGACCCCGGTGCTGTGCTCGCTTTTCCTGAAACAGCAGGCACTTCATTCGCGCAATCGCCTCAATCAACTGGCCGAGCGTTTTTTCGTAGCGTTCCTCAACCTCTATGACCGCGGGCTCCATTTCGTCTTCCGTCATCAGCTGCCGGCATTCCTGTCGACTCTGGTGCTGATTGTCGTCACCGGTTACCTCTACATTGTCATCCCGAAAGGGTTTTTCCCGGAGCAGGACACCGGCTTCATCTTCGGTCAAGCCGACGCACGCCAGGACATCTCGTTCAGCGCGATGTCCGCCCTCACTCAGAAGATCGTCGATACGGTGCGGCAGGATCGTGCCGTTTCGGGCGTCTTCGCGTTCACCGGCGCCAATGCCTACAACCCGACCGAGAATACCGCTCGCGTGTTCATCCAGCTGGTCCCGCACGACCAGCGGGC
Source organism: Alphaproteobacteria bacterium (assembly GCA_017353855.1). Classification (GTDB taxonomy): domain Bacteria; phylum Pseudomonadota; class Alphaproteobacteria; order ATCC43930; family CGMCC-115725; genus AP-15. The sequence continues at coordinate 2,526 of JAFMSA010000111.1, read as the reverse complement.
GGAGACCTCCAATCAGATCATCCAGCGCCTGCGTCCGAAGGTGGCGAAGGTCGAGGGCGTCAAATTCTTTATGCAGTCCGGGCAGGACATCAGCATTGGCGGGCGTCTGAGCCGGACCCTCTATCAATACACGCTGACCGACACCGACGTCGACGAGCTCAATCATTGGGCGCCGATCATCGAGGGCGAGATGAAAAAGATGCCCGAGCTTCAGGATGTCGCTAACGACCAGCAAATCGCCGCGCCGCATATCGCGATCGACATTGACCGCGACGCGGCCTCGCGAATGGGCATCTCGCCTTCACTGATCGACGAGACGCTGTACGATGCGTTCGGACAACGTCAGATCGCGACGATCTACACCGCGACGAGCCAGTACAAGGTCGTCCTGGAGGTGCAGCCCGGGTTCCAGGACGACCCGACGGCGTTGTCGAAAATCTACATTCCCGGACCGAACGGGACGCAGGTGCCGCTCAGCACGTTTGCGCATCTGGCGACCAAGGTCGAGCCGCTCTCCGTCAATCACCAGGGACAGTTCCCGGCGGCGACATTGTCCTTCAACCTCACGCCGGGATACTCGCTCGGTCAGGCGGTCGACAAGATCCAGGCGGTGATGCGGCAGCTTCGTGTGCCGGGGACGCTCGATGGTTCCTTCCAAGGTACGGCGCGGGCGTTCCAAGCCTCGCTGTCCTCGACGCCGCTCCTCGTCGCGGCCGCGATCCTCGTCGTCTATATCGTCCTCGGCATGCTTTACGAGAGCTACGTCCACCCGATCACGATCCTCTCGGCGCTGCCGTCGGCCGGTGTGGGCGCATTGTTGGCACTGATGTTGCTTCGTTACGATCTCAGCGTGATTGCGATGATCGGGGTCATTCTGCTGATCGGCATCGTCAAAAAGAACGCGATCATGATGATCGATTTCGCGCTGCAGGCGGAGCGGCTCGAAGGGAAAAGCCCGCGGGAGGCGATTCACCAGGCGTGCCTGTTGCGCTTCCGGCCGATCATGATGACGACTTTTGCGGCCCTGTTCGGCTCGTTGCCGATCGCGCTGGGACAGGGGGCGGGTTCGGAGCTGCGGCGCCCGCTCGGCATCGCGATTATCGGCGGACTGCTGGTTTCGCAGTGGTTAACGCTGTACACAACGCCGATCATTTACCTCTATCTCGAACGGTTCTCCCGTTGGGTGGGGCGTCCCTACCGGCCATCGCGGGCGCAGGAAGCTCTCACGGACAGGCCAAGACCCGCACTGGTGGAGGGTCGCCATGGCGGCGAGTGAGACTCCGAAGCTTCCCGTGATCGGGTCGCTCGATGCGGCGGCTGAGCCCGGGGTCGCACAACCCGGAGAACAACCGGGGTTCGGCCGCAATTTCGGGTTTCTGGTGAATGATGTCTCGCGGCTGATCAAGCGGCGTTTCGAGCGCCGCGCGCGGCAGACAGGGCTTCCGCTCACGCGCCAGCAGGCGGCGGTCGTGCTTAATATCGCCGCAAACGAGGGTCTCAGCCAAGCGGAGGTCGCGGCCTGGCTTGGCGTCGAGCCGATAGCGCTGGTGCGGATGCTCGACAAGCTTCATGAACAGGGGCTGGTCGTGCGTCGGGCCCATCCGACCGACAGACGCATCCGCACGCTTTGGCTCACCGCCGCCGCCCGGGCGGTGGTGACGCAGATTCTCGCGATCAATAAGACAATTCGGGATGAGGCGTTCTCGGACATGCCGCCGCAGGCCCGAGACACCGTGATCCACATTCTCGAGCACATCAAAAACAATCTCGTCATCCGGGAGGAAGCGGAGGATAGCCCGGCCGTCGCCGACATGGCGGCCGAGGTATCGGACAGTGGCGCCACCGCCTGACCGCCATGCGCGCGGTCGTGCCGCCCGGCTTGCCGGACCTGGCGAGTCGGGCTGCGAACCTTTCACAACAGAGCAGGATAAGCGCCGATGAGCATCTCGGAACCGTTCATTCGGCGGCCGATCGGGACATCGCTGTTGATGCTGGGCGTGCTCGTCTTCGGCATCGGCTCCTACGGGCTGCTGCCGGTCGCGCCGTTGCCGAATGTCGATTTTCCGACGATTACCGTCACCGCGGCCTTTCCGGGTGCGAGCCCGCAGACAATGGCCTCTTCGGTCGCCACACCGCTCGAACAGCAATTTACCTCGATCCCCTCGCTGGCCCAGATGACCTCGCTCTCCGGCACCGGGACGATGACGATCACGTTGCAGTTCGATCTGTCGCGCAACATTGACGCCGCCGCGGTGGATGTGGTGACGGCGATAAACGCGGCGAGCGGGTTGTTGCCGAAGGACCTGCCGAACCCGCCCACCTACAAAAAGGTCAATCCGGCGGATTTCCCGATCCTGATCTACGCGGTCCATTCGGATGCGGTCCCTGAATACCGGCTCGACGACTACGCCAACCTGATCCTCGCAGAAAGGCTGTCGCAGGTGGAGGGTGTGGGGCAGGTCTTTATCTTCGGGCAGAAGCCCTATGCCGCGCGGGTGCAGGTCAACCCCTCCGCGTTGGCTGCGC